>NZ_JASDCB010000072.1:0-21709 GCF_030408135.1 Pseudoalteromonas sp. APC 3691
GGATGGCTTGCTCAATCGGCGTTTAGAAAATAAGCCGAAGGGATAGAAGAATACAGGAGCCGTATACGAGGCCCGTACGTACGGTTCTGTGAGAGGGATGAGGCAAAAGCCTCACCCTACTCGATGTGCCTGAAGTTTGAGAAAGTCTTCAGCTATCAGTTAAACCGAACTAAACACCACAGTTAAAATTCCAAGTAGACGTAGAGCTTGCTTACGTTAAAAGCGTCGCTTTTGATTTATAATGTTTTAATCACTTCTCTAAAAGCGCAGCGCCTCTTAACCTCTTTGTGAATAACGCCCTTAAAAACTAAAATGCACAAAGAAAAGTGAAAGAGGGGTAAATGAGAAGTTCAAAATCACCATTTAAAAGCCTGTAAGCTACGGTCTATAAATAATATCACCGCAACTTTTTATGTAGACGTAGGGCTTGCTTACGTTAGAAGCGCAGCTTCTGATTTATAATGTTTTAATCACTTCTCTAAAAGCGCAGCGCCTCTTAACCTCTTTGTGAATAACGCCCTTAAAAACTAAAATGCACAAAGAAAAGTGAAAGAGGAGTAAATGAGAAGTCCAAAATCACCATGAGTATTTAAACGCCTTTAAGCTACGATCTACAAATAATACCACCGCCAACTTTTCAATGTAGGCGAAGAGCTTACTCACGTAGAAGTGCCGCTTCTTCTAGCTACGAATCAAACGGTCATAGGTTCACTCTTACAAGATACGTCCTGCGCTTAGCATTTCTATTACTAATTAGGTTAATAGAAAATAAACCGATGAAAGTCGGTTTTTTATTCAAAGTAAACTGTAAAATAAGGCGTAAGTTCGCTTTGAGTTCATAAAATTGAAGGTCTACTGTTTAAAAACTCTAATCCAATACGTTCTAATATCGGCTTGTATTATATCTAACTCGCTTTGGCGTATTTGACTAGTATTCAAAAAAGACCCTATGGATACTGTGAAGCTGTTACATAAAAGTTACAAAATTAACGTTCACACACATCAAAAGGTCGAACATGCACACAATAAATAAAACAGCATTATCAATAGCCGTTGCATTGGCTTGCTCAATGCCACTTCATGCTCAAGAGGCTTCCACTGAAGAAATACAAACACCAGAGAAAAAAGCTAGCTCGTTAGAAATTATTTCTGTAACAGCAACTAAACGTAAAACTAGACTTATGGAAACCCCAGTTGCCATTACGGCATTGACTGAAGCAGAGCTAAGACAAAATGGGGTTAACAGCGTTAAAGATATAGCTAACCTAGTGCCAGGGTTAGATATCTCCACAGCGACGGATCAATCAGCACCAGTTATCTCGATGCGTGGCGTACGTTCTACTAATATTACCGAGCTTGGCGACCCTGCTGTTGGTGTGCACCTTGATAGTGTTTATTCACCAAGAATGCAAGGAGCACTAGCTCTGATGTATGACATTGAACGAGTTGAGGCATTAAGGGGCCCACAAGGAACGTTATTTGGCCGAAATTCAACAGTTGGTAGCATAAATGTTATTTCAGCAAAGCCTGAATTCACTCATTTATATGGCAATGTGAATGTTGAAGCAGGTAAATACAACAGCAAAAATATTGGTGGTGTAATCAATATTCCAATTAATGACGAATTTGCAGTACGGTTTTCTGGCAAAGGTCTAAAACGCGACTCTTATCTCGAAGGTTACTACGATCCCAACCAATATGACTCAAGACGATTAAGCGACGATATACTCAATGCTCCAGTTATATCCGAGGATTCTTATCAAGGTATTGGTCAAACTGTCACGCAGCGAGAAAACTGGTGGATAGATGGCGCAGGAACTGATCCAGAGGCGCAAAAAGTTCGCCAATTAACACCCGCTGAAAAAGATGACTTTTATAACAATGCTAATGAATACTCTTTTAGAATTAGTACACTTTGGGAGCCGTTAGATGGCAGCTTTTCAAATCATACCGTTTTTCAAAAGTATGTTAATAACAGTAATAACAATCTCGATTTAGTTAACTGCGATAAAATTCGTGGTAGAAGTGCTGAGTTGGGTGGCGATTGCACAAACTTTTTACCCAGTGATAATACATATCAAGCTGTTGTGAATGTGCCTGGTAAGCTTAATTTAGATATCACCTATCTTAGAAATACCCTTAACTACGATATAAATGATGAATATTCGCTTGTGTGGCTACTTGGCTATGAGGATATGGAACGCTCTTCAGCACAAGATAGCGAAGTCGGCCTCGATCCTTGGGATGGGGCAACGTACTTTTTAGATGGCACTGGCGCTAAATCATTTTCTACAGAAGTGCAATTACAATCTGACGAATACGGCGATTTTATTTGGATTGTCGGTGCTAACTATTTCCACGAAAAAACCACGACCTTAGGTTATTACGATAACCCGATGGATGATAAAGCCTTTTGGGATCAACCTGATCGCTCCACAGATGCATTCGCTTTGTTTGGTCAAGGTACATACAATTTAACTGAAAAATTACATCTAACACTTGGTTATCGTTTTAGTGATGAAACGAAAGAAGATAAAGGGGGTAAAACATATCGCTGTTCTAATGCCGATGGCTGCGCCGTAGGTTGGTTAAATAGAACTGATCTAAATAATTTGCCAGTTGATTACTACGAAGATCCTTCAATTTATGCATCATATTTTGCAAACGATAATAAAGGAAGTTGGCAGCATCATGATTTTCGTGTTGGTTTAGACTACGACATCTCACCTGAAACTATGATTTATACCTACCTTGCCAGTGGTTTTAAAGCCGGCGGAATTGGTGATGTATATGAGGTCGTAAATGACAGAACCGGTGACGTTACACGCTTTGAAACTAAGTTTGATCCAGAAGAAGTACTTACATGGGAGCTTGGCGCTAAATCGAGCTTTTTTGATAATTCATTAAACCTAAAAGCCGCATTTTTCTACACAGATTACACCGACATGCAATACGCATCAGTGGGCTCAATCGGTAACGTAGAGCGTTTATCTGTGGTAGAAGATGAAGATGGTTCTCCCGTTTTAGATGGAAATGGCGAGCCAGTACTCGATTTTCAAAACAAGCCAGTTATAGCTTATTACACACAAAATGTTCCTAGTTCAACAATCAAAGGTATTGAGCTTGAGTTTGATTGGAAGCCTTACCCAAGCGGGCGTATCACCGGTTATGTAACCTGGACTGATGCTAAAGTGACGGACGATTGGAATACTAAATGGGATTACGATGCTGAGTATCTTTTTGATATTTCTTATGAGGAATCAAAAAACCCTGAAAATACACTGCTATCAACCAACCTTAAAGGTAATAACCTAGCGATGACGCCTAAGTTCACGGCGAACATCAGCTACACACATACGTTTGATTTAGGTGAATATGGTTTTATTCATAGCTGGCTTAATGCGAGCTGGAAAGATGAGTCGTACTCAACAGTATGGAATGTTGATAAACACTTAGATGATATGGACTTTAGCGTATCGGACGAGGCGACAAAATACATTGACGATAGCCGCGATGCGTTTGCCGTATTCAATGCCTCAATCAAGTATGAACCGCAAGGACAAAATTGGTTCGCAGAAGCATTTGTAAATAATGCCTCTGATGAAACGATTCAGTATTGGAACAACACCAGTAAAGGCATTCCTAAAGGCAGCTTTGGCATGCCAAGGTATTACGGTGTAAGAGCTGGTTTTTCATTTTAGATAACCTCACCAAATTACGTCTGTCACAGTAATTATACACTGTGGTAGGCGTGCAATTTAAATAAGGATCAATAATGAAAACTAAGCTTATTAGCACCTTGGTGAGTGGTATTTTATTTATCTCGCCGTGTACATATGCCAATTATTTTAAAGATAATTTTTCGTGGGGTTATGACACATCGATTTGGAATGCGCGAAGTGGCGATAATGGCTCGCCCTTTGGCTGTGAATTTGCCCCTGGAATGATTAACCCAAGTCAACAGGGGATCACGCTTTCATTATCACAAGGCGCATGTGCTGAGCTGCAAAGTAATAATTTTTATGGCTTTGGTAAGGTACAAGGCAGTGTTAAGTCAGGAAATACGCAAGGCACTGTGTCTTCTATTTTTACTTACACATCGTGGTGGGACTCCCCCGGCAGAGCATGGCAAGAGATAGATATTGAGCTTTTACCCTCTCTTGGAAACGTTGTTCATACCAATGTGATTTACCAGCCGCAAGGTGGTACTTATCAAAGCTGGGAAAAGGACATCGACCTAAGTCAGTTTGGGCTTGATTACAGAGAAAATTTATTAACCATCGGTTTTGATTGGTCTAGCAACTCGATTCGCTGGTACCTCTACGACGCTCAAGGAAATGAGCAAACAATTAGGGTGGTATACAAAGACAATGGAGACAAAGTGCTAGCTAGCAACGAGATCCCTGCTTATGCATGGCCTATAGATAATACAAAAATAATGAT
Organism: Pseudoalteromonas sp. APC 3691; assembly: GCF_030408135.1. Classification (NCBI taxonomy): domain Bacteria; kingdom Pseudomonadati; phylum Pseudomonadota; class Gammaproteobacteria; order Alteromonadales; family Pseudoalteromonadaceae; genus Pseudoalteromonas; species Pseudoalteromonas sp. APC 3691. Next base: position 4,444 of record NZ_JASDCB010000072.1, read on the forward strand.
CAACCAATGGAATGGTGATAACTCAACCGAAGGCAATTACTTTCCTGGTCAATACTATGGCAGTCCGTCGTGGGCCTATTATGATTTTATTGAATATATTCCAAATTAAATCAATCGCTTCATGTTTTTTAAAACGATATTTTTACTCGAAGGTTTTTAATGTTTCAGATCAAAAATTCTAAATTATTACGTTGCCTATTTTCGTTAGTTGCCGCGTTAACATGTCAGTATTCATATAGTGCTGAAAATGTGCAGGTAAAATGGCCGAATGTGAACACTAAGCTCAAACGCGATCCCGCTGTAGAAGCGCAAATTGAACAGCTGCTCGCAAAGATGACCATAGAGCAAAAAGTAGCACAAATGATTCAGCCCGAAATTGGTTATTTAAGTGTTGAACAAATGCGCAAATATGGGTTTGGTTCATACCTAAATGGCGGTAATACAGCCCCCTATGGCGACAAACGCGCTGATCAGGCCACATGGTTAAAATATGCCGATGAAATGTACCTAGCATCAATGGACTCAACGAAAGACGGTATTGCAATACCGACTATTTGGGGTACTGATGCCATGCATGGACATAGTAATGTGTATGGCGCTACGTTATTTCCGCACAATATTGGCTTAGGAGCTGCGCATGATGCCGACTTAATTAAACGCATAGGCCAAGCAACAGCGAAAGAAGTGTCAGCCACTGGGATTGAATGGAGTTTTGCTCCTACTGTCGCTGTAGCCAGAGATGATCGCTGGGGCAGAACCTATGAAAGTTACTCAGAAGACCCTGAATTAGTTAGGCTGTATGCAGGTAGTATGGTGACAGGTATTCAAGGTGATATAGGGGCTGACTTTTTAAAAGGCAGTAACCGTATTGCAACCGCAAAACATTTTGTGGGCGATGGTGGTACAGAGCGAGGCGTTGATCGCGGAAATACGCTTATCGATGAAAAAGGATTAAGAGATATTCACAGCGCAGGTTATTTTTCCGCTATTAATGAAGGTGTGCAATCAGTGATGGCATCCTTTAATAGTTGGAATGGCAAACGTGTGCATGGCGATAAACACTTATTAACGGATGTACTTAAAAACCAACTTGGTTTTGATGGGTTTGTAGTCAGTGATTGGAATGCTCACAAGTTTGTAGAAGGCTGCGATTTAGAGCAATGTGCGCAAGCAATTAACGCCGGCGTTGATGTGATTATGGTACCAGAGCATTTTGAAGCGTTTTATCATAATACTGTTAAGCAAGTGAAAGACGGTGTAATAGCCGAATCAAGAATTAACGATGCCGTTAGACGTTTTTTAAGGGCTAAAATCCGCTGGGGTGTTTTTGTTAAAGGAAAGCCATCTTCACGACCTGAATCACAACACTCACAGTGGTTAGGTGCCTCCCAGCATCGTACGTTAGCAAGAGAAGCTGTTCGTAAGTCACTCGTTCTATTAAAAAACAACGAAAACGTGCTGCCAATCAAAGCGAGTAGCCGCATCTTAGTTGCCGGCAAAGGCGCGAATGCAATTAATATGCAAGCGGGTGGCTGGAGTGTTTCTTGGCAGGGCACAGACAATACCAATAGTGACTTTCCTAATGCGACCTCTATTTATGCAGGTTTAAAGTCGCAAGTATTAAAAGCAGGCGGTGAAATAAGCTTAAGTGAGTCTGGTGAATATAAAACCAAGCCAGATGTAGCCATTGTTGTTATTGGTGAAGAGCCTTATGCTGAGTGGTTTGGTGATATAGAAATGCTAGAGTTTCAGGATGAAAGCAAACATGCCCTTGCACTGCTGAAAAAACTTAAGGCAGACAATATTCCGGTAGTTACCGTATTTTTAAGTGGTCGCCCGCTTTGGGTCAGTAAAGAGCTCAATGCATCGGATGCCTTTGTTGCTGCATGGTTACCAGGCTCTGAGGGTGAGGGGGTTGCAGACGTATTATTAACAGATAAAAACGGTAACAGCCAGTTTGATTTTACCGGTAAGTTGAGTTTTTCGTGGCCTAAATACGACAATCAATTCAGCCTTAACTTAGGGGATGTAGATTACGACCCGCTCTTTGCCTACGGCTACGGGCTAACTTATCATGACGCAATAAATATGCCTATTGTGAGTGAAGCAACGAGCCCTAAAAAAATCGTTAAAAGCGATGCACATCCACTGTTTGTAAAAAGTTTAGCTAAAAATGTCACATGGGCGTTGGCCGATACAACAGCAAAGGTTTTAACTAGTGGTTCATCGGCCACCAGTGGCGATAAAAAAAGTTTGTTAATGCAATCGGTTAATTTATCGTATCAAGAGGATGCAAGGCAGTTTAAGTGGCAATCTCAATCCTCAGATGCAACGCTTAGCCTAAGTTACTTAAAACCTACGCTACTCGAACGCAAATTTAAATCAGGTTACCTTGAGCTAAAAATGCGATTAGATAAAGCTCCAGAGCAAGGTGCACAGTTACAAGTAATGTGTAATTTAGATAACTGTTTAAGAAGTATTGATTTTTCATCGTTTGAAAAAACAATGGCAGATAAGCGCTGGCATACTTTATCAATCGCACTCAATTGCGCCGATAGCGAACTGATTGAACAAACCATGTCAGATGTAATTCGTATTTCAGCTCAGCGTTTAAGTTTAGCAGTTGCAGATATCGCGTTGACTGCAAAACCTAATAATGACGCATTATCAATCACGTGCTCAAAATAAATAAGGCAAAGGCAGTTGATAATAAGTAAGCTATTCAACTGCCTTTAAAGTTGGACGTATTAATTTGAATTCCAAAAATCCCAGAAGTCATCTTTTCTGGTTGTTTCAGAGCTGCGGTTGGATTGTGTATGCAATGTTGACCGAGCTAATGATAAAAATACCAAGCGACGAGCCATGGTCGATACACATTCCGCATTTAATTATTGATGTAGCGTGTGGCTTTTTAATCACCTTACTTTTAAGAAGGGCTTATAACTGCTCAAATAGGCAAGGGATTAAAGTTAAAATAGCACTGCATCTGGTGCTGCTGTTAACTGCCACATTCATTTGGACACAAATTAAATGGGCGTCTTTGCAGTGGTTATATGGCAATTGGTGGCTTTCAATGACATGGTTTGACTTTGGTACATGGACGTCTGCATCGTTAACTATGCTCTCAACGTGGACTGCTTTTTATTACGGGATCAAAATATATCTCGACAATTTAGAGCAAACTCAAAAAGCCGCTGAAGCGACACACCTAGCGAAAGAGTCACAGCTAAAAATGCTTCGATATCAGCTTAATCCGCATTTTATGTTTAACAGCATTAATGCTATTTGCACCTTAATCTTAAAAAAAGAAAGTTTGCAGGCAGTTAATATGCTCGAAAAGCTTTGTGATCTACTGCGCCATAGCTTGTATACCGATCCACTTGAAAAAGTAGCGATTAAAGAAGAAATTGCCATATTAAAAACCTACTTAGATATAGAGCAATGTCGATTTGCCGACCGGTTAGAGGTTAATATTAGCGTTGATGAACCATGCAACGATTTATTAATACCTTCTTTATTAATTCAACCATTGGTAGAAAACGCGTTAAAACATGGTATGCGAGCAGATCAAAAAATGGTGATCACAATTAATGTTGAAAAAACAAAATCCGCATTGCTCATTAAAGTTGCAGATACTGGTAAAGGGTTTGACGACAATAAAAAATCTAAAAGGGGCATTGGCTTGGCTAATTGCGAGCAACGCTTAAAATTAATGTATGGAAATAGTCATCGCATTGAAAAAGGCAATGCCAAATCAGGCGGCGCATGGCTTTGTATTTCTCTTCCTATTAATGGTTTGCAATAATGATTCAATTAAAAACATTACTTGTTGATGATGAATACAGCGCTATTGAAGGCTTGCGTATTCGTTTAGAAGCCTTTGCTGAAATTGAAGTGATTGGCAGTGCACAAAGTGTTGATGAAGCTATTAACGTACTTAACAAACATGACGTTGATTTAGTTTTTCTAGATATAGAAATGCCAACAAAATCAGGCTTTGAACTAATTAAACATTTTCAACCAGAAAGCTGCCCAGCGGTTATTTTTGTTACTGCGTTTCACCAGCATGCCGTTAAAGCATTTGAGGTAAGAGCCCTTGACTACTTACTCAAGCCCGTTAAATTAGCTCGCCTATCAGAAGCCATAGAAAGAGTAGTAAAAACAGAGCAACTCCACAGAAAAAACACATTGATTGAAGTACACCAATCGCTGATAGAAAACGAGCATCAAGAATTAGAAAGCTCAAAAAACTCAGAGTATAAATTTGAAGCCGAAAACTTGGTCATCCAAGATGCTAAAAACCCAATTCAAATAATTCCGTTTAAAGATATTTTATGGATTGATGCCGCAGGCGATTATATGTGTGTTCATACACTGGCTGAAACCCATGTAATGCGAGCGCGTTTAAAAGATCTTGAAAAAAATACCCTGCCAGAAGACTTCTTACGCATACATAAATCAACGATTGTTAATTTAAGCCACATTAAACAGCTCAACCCATTACGTAATTCTGAATATATGGCGGTGTTAGATAACGAAAAAACACTCAAGGTAAGTAGAACGTACAGTAAAAACTTAAAGAGCTTAATAAAACAATAACGGTGGTTTTTTAGTTACACCATCGTCAACATTATCAATGTGGACGTAGTGCTTACTCACGTTAGAAACACAGTTTCTCATTGCTAAAACCTAAAACCTAAAACCTAAAACCTAAAACCTAAAACCTGCGCGAGGTAAACTCCCGCCAACAATATAAAAATTGCGCTTGCAAAAGGCTCGGTGTTTTATTTTTATTACCTGACCGCTGACCGCTGACCGCTGACCGCTGACCGCTGACCGCTGACCGCTGACCGCTGACCGCTGACCGCTGACCGCTGACCGCTGACCGCTGACCGCTAATTATTAAAACCTAAGCTGCTCTTTAAACTTAGCTATGTTATTTTAAACGCCTTGTTTAAAAGGATATTGCAGTATGTTTAAAACCCTATTTATTACTTTATTTTTTATTTTTAGCGCCATTTTTATTGCAAGCGTGCACGCCCACGAAGTTAATAACTCACTTGTAGTAGGTGCGCAACAATATGCTAAATATTTACCGCAGTTAAAAAATAAACGTGTAGGGCTAGTCGTTAATCAAACATCAATGGTGGGGCAAACTCACTTAGTAGATGCGCTGCTGACTAAAAATATTAATATAACTAAAATTTTTGCACCTGAGCATGGCTTTCGTGGCGATCACGATGCGGGCGCCCATGTGAAAAATGCCGTTGATGGTAAAACAGGTATTCCACTTATTTCTATTTACGGTAAAAATAAAAAACCAAGCCAAGCTGCTTTAGCCGATGTTGATGTGATTATTTTTGACATTCAAGATGTGGGAGTGCGTTTTTATACCTACATAAGCTCTATGCACTACATGATGGAAGCCGCTGCAGAGCAGGGGATAGAATTTTTAGTGCTCGACAGGCCCAACCCAAATATTGCCTACGTTGATGGGCCAATATTAGAGCCAGAATTTAAATCGTTTGTAGGAATGCACCCAATTCCTGTTTTACACGGCATGACCGTTGGCGAACTTGCCAAAATGATCAAGGGCGAGGGCTGGATCAATAAAGCGCCCGATTTAAAATTAACGGTGATCCCTGTTGATCATTACACTCGCAAAAGTACATACAGCTTGCCTGTAAAACCCAGCCCTAACTTACTTAACGATCAAGCCATTGCGCTTTACCCATCACTTTGCTTTTTTGAGGCAACGCCTATTAGCATTGGTAGAGGCACCGACTTTGCATTTCAAGTAATTGGCTATTCGCCAGTAGCATTAGGTGATTTTAATTTTACACCGCGCGCAATTAAAGGCGCTGCTTTAAACCCTAAATTTAAAAACCAAACCGTGCAAGGGCTCGATTTAAGACAAGCAAATATTACAGGTTTAAATTTAACTTACTTAATAAATGCGTACACGGAGCTTAGTAAAAATAACATCTCGTTTTTTGAGCGTGCTGACTTTATGAATAAGCTAGCGGGTACTAATAAATTGCGCTTAGCTATTGAAGCAGGGCAATCAGAAGCGCAAATAAAACAAAGCTGGCAGGCGGGACTTGCACAATTTAAAGCGCAAAGAGCGCCTTACTTGTTATATAAATAAGGGCTAAGCATGTTTATTGCTTTAAAAAATCAAAGGTATGGTTATATCAAACAAGCATTTATAGTGGCATTGAGCTTTATTATTGTGGGTTGTAGTACACCACCTGAGCCTATTAGCTCGGTGCTACCACTTACAAAAAGCCAGCTTGTAGAGCTGCCTAATGCACAAGTGGTTGTAACGTTTCCAGAGGTAAATCCAAGTAGCCGGTTTTATGTAAATAACCGAGGAACGTTTAAAGCTTACAAAGGGCGCGGGCAATTATTAATACAAAACCACAACGCACAAAGCGCCGATATTTACATTAATAATAAAAAGCTCGACGTTAACCAACTAAGCGCCAACACCTTATACAATTACAGTTTGGCAAAAAATACTCACAACGGTGTTAATACCTTTAAAGTTGAAAATATTCTCCCTGCTGGCGCGAGTTTAACGCTGCGTTTTGCATTTCCTACTTTAAGCGATGAACCAAAAAAGCATATAGATTTTACTGAAGTAGACACATTAATTGAACGCGATGTTAAAGCAGGTTTTCCTGGGGCTGTATTGGCCGTTGTTAAAAACGGTGAGCTAATAAAGTTAACCGCCTATGGCGATGCAAAGCAATATCAGCAAAGTGATTTAATGCTACTTCGCCCAGAGCCCATGCAAACTAATACCTTGTTTGATCTTGCCTCAAACACCAAAATATTTGCCACAAACTTTACACTTATGAAATTAGTAAGCGAAGGGTTATTAAATATTAATAAATCCGTACAAAGCTACCTAAGCGAATATAAAGGTGAAGGGCGAGCAAAGCGCACAGTAAAAGACTTACTCACACACAGCGCCGGATACCCGCCAGTATTTGACTTTCATCGTAAAGATGGCAGCTACGGCGACGCGTTTTATTCGCAAAACAGTAAAACCACCAAACAGCTATTACTCACCAGCGTGCCTTTTAGTAGTAAATCATCTAGGCAGCATGTTTACTCAGATATTGATTACATGATTTTAGGCGTACTCATTGAGCGCATAACTGGGCAGCCCCTTGACGAATACCTAGAGCAGCAAGTGTACGCGCCACTAAAATTAACTAACACGTTATTTAATCCACTTAAAAAAGGCTTTAAGCCACAGCAATTTGCAGCTACTGAGCTTAGCGGCAACACACGAGACGGGCGCATTAAGTTTGATAATGTTCGAACTGGGGTTTTACAAGGCCAAGTGCATGATGAGCGCGCTTACTACTCACTTGATGGCGTAGCAGGGCATGCAGGATTATTTAGTAACGCTCACGACTTAGCGGTGCTTTGCCAGCTATTACTAAATAATGGTGGCTACGGCGACCAACAATTATTTAGTGCAAGCGCCTTAGCACAATTTTTAACGCCGCAATCAAGCGATGAGACCTACGCGCTTGGCTTTAGGCTTGCTGGTAATAATCAAGCAAGGCGCTGGCACTTTGGCCCTTATGCAAGTGCGCAGGCTTATGGGCACACAGGTTGGACGGGTACAGTGACCGTAATTGACCCCGCTTACGATTTAGCTATTGTTTTACTTACCAATGCTCGCCATAGCGCAATTAAAGGCTCGCAAAAACGTTACGAATTTACAGGTAAACAATTTGAAACCGCGCAGTACGGATCGGTGGTGTCGCTTATTTATGAAGCGCTACTAAATCAATAAGCTATCGTATAGGTTAAAACGTACTAACAGCATTACTCTAAGTGATTTATTTACAGGTGACTTGAGTAAGGCAATCCATTAAGCTAAGCGGTTTACAAATCTAAGCCAGTTTATGCTGCTAGGCTTAACAAATAAGCGATAAAACGCGTACAAAGCGAGAGTGGCTCGCTAATAATTAAGGTTAACTTTTTATGCATTGGTATTCTATTTTACCGCCGCTAATTGCGATTGCTATCGTGTTTTGGCGAAAAGAAGTGATTATGGCGCTACTTGTTGCTGTTGCTTCTTCTGAGTTTTTACTCGCCTTTCAGGGCGAAGGTAATAGCTTGTTTGACACTTTTTTAAATACCATTGAACGTATTATTTCGGTTGCCAGCTCGCCAGGTAATACACGCATATTAATATTTAGTATTTTAATAGGTGCCTTGCTTGCCTACATTCGCGAATCTGGCGGCGTTGCAGCAACTGTTAATATGTTAATGAACAAAGGAATTGCAAAAAGTAAGCGCCAAGTGGGCTTTTTAACCATGTTTACCGGCATTGCGGTGTTTATAGAATCTAACTTGAGCGTACTTACCTCAGGGATTTTATCGCGTGGCTTATTCGACAAATTTAAAATGAGCCGAGCGCGTCTAGCGTACATTATTGACAGCACCAGTGCGCCAGTGTGTATTTTAATACTACTTAACGGCTGGGGCGCATTTGTACTTGGTTTGTTAGGTAACTATGAGCTAGGTGAGTCGGCTGTATCAGTGTTATGGGGCAGCGTAGGGTATAACTTTTACGCCATAATTACCCTTGCCATTGTTTTTTATACCATCGCGTTTGATAAAGTGCATGGCCCAATGAAAGAAGCCGAAGAAAAACTAGAGCTTCAAACAACTGACTTAAAAGAAGAAGTAAAAGGCTCTAGAGCGCGTTACATGTTAATCCCGCTTATTACGCTTATTACCAGCATGGTTGGCTTTATGTACTACACCGGTAATGGTGTATTAGCCGAGGGCAGCGGCTCTAAATCAGTATTATATGCAACGGTTTTAGCCATTGTTGTCGCTTACTTTTTAATGATTGGTTCTCGTAAATTTACGCACCATCAATTAGTTGATACCGGTTTTAAAGGTATGGGCGAATTAATGCCGCTAGTCGCCATTGTACTGCTTTCGCTTACACTTGGCGCAAGCTTAAAAGAGTTGGGTACTGGCGTATTTGTAGCGTCACTTGTTGGTGACTACTTACCTATTTACCTAATAGTACCGGTGCTGTTTTTAACCGGCGCAGTTATGTCGTTTACTACAGGTACATCGTGGGGTACGTTTGCTATATTAATCCCAATTGGTGTGCCACTTATTCAAGCGCTAGGTTTACCGCCATCGCTTGTTGTTGGTGCTATTTTGGGTGGTGGTATATTTGGCGATCATTGCTCGCCTATATCCGACACCAGCGCTGTATCTGCTATTGCATCGGGGTGTGACTTACTCACCCACGTTAAAACACAGCTACCGTATGCCTTATTTGGTGGCGGCCTTACGTTTTTAGCGTACTTAATAACAAGTATTATTGTTTTATAAAATACAATTGCTTAAATAGTCAAAAGCCTGCTTATTGCAGGCTTTTTTGTTTTTAAATTAAGACCGAGGCTAGTAATACCAAACTTAACGACGCTCTAGCTATTAAATAAACTATTTAAATATAGACTGAAGTACCCGTATTTATATTTTTTAGGTTATTGTATAGCATGAGCTTTAAGCTTTTTGGTAGCTATAAATTCTTACTTTTTAACTCATATAAGGCTGTAAATCCACACTATGTTTGCAATTGATAATATCATTCTCGTTAGTGCCATTTTAATTTTACTTGGAGTGATCTCGAGCAAGTTATCTGCACGCGTTGGCTTACCAGTGCTGGTGCTATTTTTACTTGTAGGTATGCTCGCAGGTGAAGATGGTATTGCAGGTATTTCATTCGACAACGCAGAGGCCGCACATGCTCTGGGTACTCTAGCGCTTGCTATTATTCTATTTGATGGTGGCTTACAAACGCCCACCAGTTCAATTAAACAAGTGTGGAAACCCGCGTCTGCTTTAGCAACCATCGGTGTGTTATTTACCGCTGTAATTACAGGCCTTGTGGCCACTTATATTTTAGACCTACCCATATTACAAGGTGTATTACTGGGCGCCATTGTTGGTTCTACAGATGCCGCAGCAGTGTTTGCACTTTTACGAAGTGCGGGTATTCACTTAAATAAAAAGCTTAAATCGACCCTTGAAATAGAAAGCGCCTCGAACGATCCAATGGCTATTTTTCTAACGGTTGGTTTGCTCGAAATGCTCGTTAATGACATGCCAGTAGGGCTGGAATTACTACAGTTATTTGCTCAACAAATGGGTGTTGGCGCTATTTGTGGTCTTTTAATTGGTAAAATATCGGTTTGGTTTATTAATCGAATTAAACTAAATGCATCGGGTTTGTATTTAGTGATGGTAACCGCATTTGGACTGCTTTCATTTGGCCTTTCTGCAACGCTTGGCGGCAGTGGCTTTTTAGCTGTATTTATAACGGGTGTTATTTTAGGTAACAGTAAGTTTGTATATAAACGCGGTATTTTTCTGTTTCATGACGGCTTAGCATGGCTTGGGCAAATAACCATGTTTGTTGTATTAGGACTCCTTATTAACCCATCGTCATTGGTTGATGTATGGCTAGAAGGACTGCTTATTGCACTGGCACTCATTTTTGTTGCTCGCCCATTAGCGGTAGCGCCTATTTTAAAACTGTTTGGCTTTAATAATCGCGAAACCCTTTTTGTATCTTGGGTTGGCCTTAGAGGCTCAGTACCCATTATTTTAGCTATATTCCCATTATTATTTGGCCTTTCAGGGGCTGAACTTATTTTTAATGTCGTTTTTTTCGTGGTGTTAATTTCAGCCACGTTACAAGGCTCAACAATGCCGTGGATGGCTAAAAAGCTAAATTTAGTAGAGCCGCCGCCCGACCTAGCCGCTGCAACACTCGAAATCACAGCCCTAAACGATATTGATATAGAAATTGTAGAATATACCTTAAGTGACGTTTCTCGGGTTTCTGGGCGCAGTTTGTCACATGCTGCACTTCCTGAGAGTGTGGTTGTTGCTATGATCACACGGGGTCCGTCAATCATACCGCCACGGGGTTCAACTAAGTTAAAACCAAACGATCACTTATTTGTTGTTTTAAAACCAGATAACAGACCTTTTGTTGATTTAGTTTTTACAGCAACCGATAAAACAAACCACCAAGATAGCTACTTAGCGCATAACGAACTTAAAGTGAAAGGGGTAACGTTGGTAGGCGATATATTTTACTCTTATCACATGCAAATAGACGCCCCAGAAGATATAAGCTTGGAAGAAGTGATCAACCAAAAGCTTTCAGGAGAAGTCAGTAAAGGCGATATTGTTGTTATTGGTAATGTGCAAATACGCGTTATAACAATGGTGCATACACGCATAGTTACCATTGGCTTAAAGTATTTAAATAATCCAGAAAAGCGACTTTTAAAGCCGTAATCATTAACAATGATTTATTAAGTGGTGACACCGCGTTATAGCGGACGTAGGTTGGGTTGAGTGACACGAAACCCAACGGTTCTCCAATGCAATGAGCACACCCAAAGCTAAGTATGTGTAGTGTTTATTGTAGGCGTACAGCTTGCTGGCGCGTCGGGCGTTAGCCTTATTTTTACTTACTTTATTACAAGAGTTATTGTTTTATAAGAATTTAGTTCTCAAAAGCCTGCTTATTGCAGGCTTTTTTGTTTCGACTATACGCTTATCTTTTAGTACATCGTTTTACTGCGACGATAAAGTGCCAAGTAAACATTAAAAAGAAGATATGGTAAATCAAAGTTACAAACTCCATCCCCTCTTTTAAAAATCTACCATATGGCGGTATTCCTTTGGCAAAGGTATTGCCAATATTTGCAATACTGATTATGTATTCATTTAAAGGTTCATATATTTTATACAAGCAATTATTTTCATAACCTAAAACAGAAAAATAATAAATAATTGCTGTTATCGTCATGAAAAAAAGAGGAGTAAATATACTCGAACCAAAATTGGATATGCTTTCATTCAGCCATAGGACAGCTTTTTCGGCTGACAACCCCTTTTTAGTTTTGAGTTCTTCTTTGTACTTTCTCATTTCTAAAGCGAAGTATTTATTGGCTTCAATTTGATTCCCGATCTTGTCGAATGAATGCTTTAAGATTCTGAAGGTTTCTCTGTTTGTATTTTGATAATTTATTTCTGCATTTAAAAAATTTGGTGACTCCTTTAAATTGGTATGTTCAAAATCTAACCCATTATGAAATTTAGCTTTTCTAAAATTAGTGAAATTGAGAAATGTAACATATTCAAATTCGATCTTTTTCAAGCTTATATTAGCACTACAGCCAAATTCACATTTTTCAAAGCCCGAAAAGTCATCAAAAATACTTTGGTTTATCTCGAACTGGTTAAATTTCGTTTTGTAAGCATCGAATAATGACTTGAAGTTAACATTAGATATCAGAGTATATCTAATAACACACTCTTTAAGCTCAACTTTTCCTTCGAATACCATATTCTGAATTTTTAATGTGTCTACCTCACTTTTATTGAGAGATAACCCTTCCTCAAACTCACAATTTTCTATATTTAATTCAGATATTTTTTGAATATATTCGTTAGAATTATTGAAAATATTTTTTTTGTAAGCACCTCTGTAAAAAGATAATTGCTTATTGAATTTACAATCATTAAATAAATAGTTTTCCAATCGAAGTGTGTCTCTTGAATTTTCCATTGATGCACTTGAAACTTCTCTTAGGAAATTACAAGTTTGAAAAAGGGTCTGATTACTAACATCCTCAATTATTGAAAATGAATGAATAGACCATGCATTTTTAAATGTACAATCTTGAAAGAAAACTTGGGTATTTGGTAGATTTAGACTGCTAAAACTTATTGTTGAACTATCGAAGTGTAAACCCTTAAACAGTGTAAAAAGCTTAAAAAAATCAAACTTATCTCTCGAATCCCGTGTTGGAAATATTATATCTCTAAAATAAATAATTTCTTGCTGGATAGTTTGGCAATCCTCAGTAAGATGTAGGTTTTTAGATAAATAATCCATATTTTCTTTTTTTTCTTCATCGTCTGTATTCATAGAAAAGTATTGAAAAATACCCTTAATCGTTGAGTCAGAAAAGCCTTTGTATATATATATAGATAGATCATCGTAAAAATCGGAGAGCTTCCCGCTCATTCGATCAGTTGAATAATCCCCCTTATTACAATGAAGAGAGCATTTATCATTATATTTACCGATTAGTGTGCAATCATCGTGAATACAAACGTTAGACAATGTTATTTCCTTATATAATTACTTTTTCATAGATGGTAAACGTAATCTTAGGGGGATGACAGGGTTAGTTAGTTTAAATACTTATAGTGCAACTATTGTTCTATAAATAAGCATTTATCTGATAAAGCTAAGCCCCACACTGCCTAACTCCAGCGCCCGCATGTTTAAGCGCTATAATCTGCCCTTTACCGTTATGCGCCATAGCTAACATATCACCCGTATTTATATTACTTTCTACCGCGTGTTTTCCTTTTAAATCACTTAACAGTGAGTGCTTAATTTGCACTAGCACCTCGTCATTACAGCTAGCTATGTACCAGTCGTTATCAACCTTCACTAGCGTGCCGTATTCTATGTGGCGTTGTTGGTGGCGGCGTAAATCGTTAGCTAATTGGCTATCAAGCGCATGTTTTTGCTCGTTTATAGAGCTTGCGTAGCTACCTGCTTGATTTATTTCGTGTGTTTTAATAATTGAATAGTCGTGAATGTCGATGGTGTTAAATACGCTGTTAAGTACGGTTTTAGGCTCTGTATTTATTACGTTGTTATTATCAAACACAATAAATGCAAACACACCCAGTGCGCAGGCAAGGCTGGTTAGCTGTAGCGTAAAATTAAGCTTTGTGGGCTTTTTAGGCTTTGCATGCACAGCGTTATTAAGTAGCGTTTTTTGCTGAGCGCTTGTAAGTGTAGTGCGCGCTTTTCGCTCTTTGTAATGTTGTGTGAGCTTTTGATCAAACGGCTCATCAGGCTTGTTCATTGTTTGCTCCTAATAAACGTTTAAGGTTTTGCTTGGCATAGCGCAGCCTTGTTTTAATGGTCTCGAGGCTGCTTTGCGTTATAAGTTCTATGTCGGCGAGCGAAAAACCTTCTTGTTGTAATGTTATGGCTTCGCGCTGTACAAAGCTGAGTTGTTTTAGGGCGGCGTCGAACGCGTCATAGCTTATGTTTGAGCTGCCTATATGCGAATCTCGACTAGTTAAGTGACCACTAGTTAAGTCGCTTTCGCTTTTATCATTTTGTGCTGCTAAATGTGTGTTTTCGTCAAGCTCTACAAAGTGTTGTTGCTTGCGGTATTCGTCTATTAGTGTGTTGCGGGTAAGTTTAAATAACCACGCTTTGGGTGTGGTTTGCGCTTGGTAAAGGTGGCGTTTTTCGATTACTTTTAGCCATGTTTGTTGGCTTACGTCGTATGCCAAATGCGTATTAGATTGTGTAACAAGGTAGTGGTATAAGTCGTTACTGTAGAGGGCAATAAGCTGCTCTAAGTAACGATTGTCGCCACTTTTTGCGTAACTTGCCATGCAGTCCTTGCTTGGCGTTTCAAATAACCATGACTTAATACTTAGTAGCATAGGCGTTTAGTCCGTTAAATAGAGTTATCTAATTTAAAATCGAGCTGTACAGTTTGACCTGTTTGTAATTGTGCCACACCTTCAATTACTTTGGGGCGATATTTCCAGCGTTTAATGGCTCTTATTGCTTCGCGGTCAAAGGTACGTTTTGGCTCGGCGTTAATAACTACTGGGTCGATTACTTCCCCCGTTGGCGAAATACTAAAGCTTAGTTGTACCCAACCTTCAATACCATCGCGCGCGGCTGTAGTTGGGTATTTAGGGTTTATGCGCACTATGGGTGTTGCATCCCCAGTAGGGCGATTAATAGTATTGTTAATGTCGCCACCAAAATCGTCAATCGTAACTGGCGTAAAGTCGCTAATTGCCAGCACAGGATCGGCTGATGTATCAAGCGGTGGAGCTTTTTGCGGCACTTTAGGCATTGGCGGTGGCGGCTGTATTTTTTGTATATGCCTGACTTTTGAATCCTCAGGTGCCTGAAAAATCTCTACTATAATATCGCCTTCTGGTTTTACCGGTGCGCGTTGCTCGCCACTTATTAAATATTGCATAAACGCAAAAGCTACAAAGGTCATCACTGCACCACCAATAACGGCAGTCGATGTTTTAATAAATACTGGGTTGTTAGGTACTTCAAGTGTGTGCATAAGCCGCTCCAAATTTTATTGACCACAATTAGGGTGTTTTCAAAGCTATAACGGGTGGTAAATCAAAAAAGGGTGAAATAATTTTATAAAAAATGTGGGGTTTAGTTACAATAGCCATTCGCATTCTTTTACTTATTAACTTTTTAGGCTGTTATGCAACTCATTGAAATAAATAAAGCACGTTACCGTAAACATTTAAACCGTGTTATTGCAGGGTGTGGTATTGGCTTGGCTGTAGGCAGCTTGGCTATATCGCAAACGCTGATTGCTTTATTTCCTGATGAAAGTGGTAGCCACTTTCATTGGAACTTAATAGGCGTTGTTATTACAAGCGTTGGGCTTGCGTGGTTACTTAATAAATATCGTACACATAGCTTTATGACTGAAGTTGTTTATGTGTGGGAGCTTAAAAAAGCACTTAATAAAATAACCCGTAAAATGGCTAAGTTAAAAGCCGCTGGCCGTGAAGGCAATGCCGATGCGTTATTAGCAATTCATTATAGCTACGCGGGCTCTCGGTTATTGTGGCAGCTTGACGATAACCTAATCACTATGGACGATTTAGCCATTAAACAAGCTGAGCTTGAATCTGTTGCAGCGCAACATAACGTAACGCTTAATGTTGAAGATTATGACGCAAGCATTTTAAAACAGTTTTAGTTTTTAATGTTTAAAGGAGTGTCTAATGAAAAAAATATTAGTTGTTTGTTTAGGTAATATTTGCCGCTCGCCAACCGCAGAGGCGGTATTAAAAGCCCGCGCTAAAAAGCTAGGTGTTAACGTTAAAGTTGATTCTGCAGGGACTATTGGCTATCACGAAGGTAAAACGCCTGATAGTCGCTCAATGGCAGCCGGGAAGAAGCGCGGTTACAGCTTTAAAGGTATTTATTCACGTAAAGTGCGTACAAGCGACTTTACTGAGTTTGATTTAATTTTAGCGGCCGATACGCAAAACTTAGCTGATTTAAAAGCCCAGTGCTCTGAGCATCTACAGTACAAATTAGCGCTGTTTTTAGAATATGGCGAGCAAGCCCAAAGCGCTATTCCCGATCCCTATTACGGCGGCGATGATGGCTTTGAAAATGTGCTCGATTTAATAGAAGCGGCTAGCGATAAAATACTCGCTAAAATTTAATCCCTATTTTATTACTAAAGCTAAATTTAACGAGCTTTTAGTCGTATTGCATGGCGTTCCTAAAGTAAGTACATTTTATACTTGCTCAAAGGGAACTTTATGAAAATAAAAATATTACTACTCACTTTATCTATCGCTTCTTGTTCTACTTTATCTATCGCTTCTTGTTCTACTTTTGCTAACGATGTTAGTTTTTCGATTGGGGGTGGCTATCCTTACTTAGTTATTCCTGAAGTGTCTTTATCGGCTAACGACGACACACAACGCTGGTATGCAAATTATAAACTAGGCCTTGATGATGGATTTTCAGCCGGTTTTGAACAAGCAGTTAGCGATAATAAAAAACATGCTTTTGGCGTACTAGTGGGCGCTATTGGTGCAAGAGATACAGACCAAGAGTGTGAAAGTTCAACTAATGATGTAGCAACTGACTTTGCTAATACGCTAGGTTGTGTAATTGGCGGTATTTTTGATGAAGAAACAACAAACGGCATAGGGCTTACGTACAGCTACAACTTTAATGGATTGAACAGCGCTGGTTTTAGATTAGAGCTAGATGTGGGCTACGGTAAAGCAAGCGATAGCAATGAAAAAAGAGCCGATGGCGGTATTAGCGTAAGTTATGAATTTTAACTACGTAGGATTTGTATTAGTTGGTATTAAAAAAGGCGCTAAAAGCTGTCTCTTGATCACAAATCTGACTCAAGAGATTTTGCTAAATCGTAGCCTTCCAGGATGGCTTGTAACTTAAGCCATCCTTTCCATAACACTTTCACAGATGCACGCCCTGTGCGTTTGGTATCTTTCCAGCCTCCTAACTTTGCCAGTTCCTGATACGCCCATGACATATTTGGAGCAGTTTCAGGCAATGGTGTTTTTATTCTCTTTAACCACAATAACTTCCATGCTTTGGGAGATAACA
>NZ_JASDCB010000073.1:0-19624 GCF_030408135.1 Pseudoalteromonas sp. APC 3691
CCCACCCTCAAGCACAGTATTGGTCTGACTAAGTATAGGGCGTTGCGCTATTTTGCACGCTGACCCACCAATACTGCCGAAACAGGTTACGGTTAGTTGTGTACCTCTAACTTCTTATGGCTTCCTTCAGACCCCACCGTTGGCCAGTGACGCCCTTGCCATTCAGATTATCTTCCCCTTAGTCAGGGTGATAAGGCATCTTTCAGCCTATCGGGTTTGCCAGCTTCGCTGGGCAAACAAAAAAGCCGTATTCAGATTGAATACGGCTTTTTAAACTCTTAATTTTAAAATTTATTTAAATTAAGAAATGATTTCGTGTAGTTCAACGTCAAATACAAGCGTTGAGAAAGGTGCGATTGCAGCACCTGCGCCACGTTCACCATAAGCAAGCTCATGAGGAACGTAGATACGCCATTTAGTACCTACAGGCATCATTTGTAATGCTTCAGTCCAGCCTTTGATCACGCCACCAACTGGAAATTCAGCTGGTTGACCGCGCTCGTATGAGCTATCAAACACAGTACCGTTAATTAGTGTACCGTGGTAATCAACACGTACTGTAGACTCAGCTGTTGGCTTTTCGCCTTCGCCAGTCGCTAGTACTTCATATTGAAGACCAGACTCAGTTACTGTGATTTCAGGACGTTTTGCGTTTTCTTCTAAGAATGCAATACCTTCGGCAGAAAGTACTTTAGATTCTTCTTCACGACGAGCTTGGATCTCTTCGTTAATCTTTTCGAATGCAGCTTGAATCTCAGGGATCTCAACTTGAAATGCGCTACCAGCGTACGCATCTTTCATGCCTTCAAATACTGAATTTAGGTTTAAGCCTTCAAAAGGATTAGACTTAAGTTGCTCACCCATTTGTAAGCCAATACCGTAACTTGCTTTTTCAGCATCTGTAGTAAAATTATCTGACATAATGTGTTTTTCACGTTTTGTTAGTTAAAAGACACGTATATGCTATCACAAAATAAACCCCGTTTGGGGCTAGTTTTTGCTGAGTTTTAGCTTAATTAGGCCAACAATATAACTACAAAGCGGTAAAGTGAATAAAATTCCAACAAGTAAAGGAATAGCTAATAATCCAGATTCACCAGACAATAAAAATGGCACTGCAACTAAGCCTACTAAACCAATAAAAGCAGAGCCAATTACTGGCCAATGTCTATCATATTTAGTAATAAGATGGGCAGCCAAAATATTAAAACCAAGACCATAAGCAAAAGCGGTAATTAATGGATATTCTGGTTGTGCGTCGACCGCCATTTTTGCCAACAAGCTAATAGCACTTTGATAGCAGTAACCAAATACCACCCATAATAAAAGATGTTTTATTAATAGCTGTGAGGTTGATAGGTTTGTTGCTTTAGTCATTAATTAAACTCCACAAAGCAAAAAACCGCCTATAAGGCGGTTTTTTTAAATAATGGTGGAGAGATAGGGATTTGAACCCTAGATGGGCTATAAACCCATGCCGGTTTTCAAGACCGGTGCATTCGACCACTCTGCCATCTCTCCGTACGGCGCGAATAATATGGTTAAACGTGTTACTTGTAAAGAGCTAAATATAAATTAATCGTAAATAATAATTAAACGATTAAAAACAAGTCACATTGCTCTTTTGTTAAGCTAATTACTTCAACACGCTTATTAATTCAATACTCAGTAATATTGTTTAGGCCTGCGAGCAATCCAAGAACAAATTAAACAAGCCAATAAACTCAATGCCGCGAATGTTACAGTTTGAAAAATTAAGTCAAATCGATTTAAATCATCACTTGGCACTATTACAAACATAAAAGCGGGGAGTACACTTAGCGCTAAAACATAACAACACACTTTAAATGCCCGTCCAAAGTCAAAACGTTTAGACTGTTGCATCCACAAAGTTAACAGTATTAGCATACCTATTGCAGAGCCTGCTATAAAATGCGCTGCATTTGTACTCATTGCAACATACAAGGTTACAAAAGCACCAACAATTCCCCAAATTGACCACGCAAGCCAGTTTTCTTTTTCCTGTAAAAATAAATTTCCCATTGTTTTCGTCTTCTTTATCGTTATTTTTATTAAGACTTTCCATAATGTATCAAAAAACAACCGATTAAAAAACAAACTGAAGAAGATTTAGTAAATTTAGTGCTTCCAAGCGCTTCTTACAGCCAAGTCATTAACTTTTAAATAATACTCTTTGTAACCTTAATGAATTATGACTATGTAAGTTGCGCAAAGTTCATACTATTTCACAAATTACTAAAATAGTGTTCTGGCTTATGGCGAGGCGACTTTTTACAATCGACTTCGGGTGTACCTATATATAAATACCCTACTATTTCATCTTGCTCATGTAAGTTAAGCGCTTTTTTAACCGCGCTACTTTGTGCAAAGTAGCCTGTGCGCCAAACACCGCCTAACCCTTGGGCAAATGCAGCTTGTTGCATCGCTAATACACTACAGCCTGCGCTTTGTACTTGTTCTATTCGAGGAACTTTTGGGTGTTCTTGATATTTAGCAATTGCTATTACAATCATAGGCGCACGAAGGGGAAGCTCTTTAGCACGGTTAATTACTTTTTCTTCTTGTTGCTCTGCCACTGCACTTTGATGGTAAATTTCACCCAGTTTATTGCGTGCATCACCTTGAGCAACAATGAACTGCCACGGTGCTATACAGCCATGATCAGGAACACGTAATGCTGCTTGCTTAATTATGTCGAGCTGCTCAGGCGTAGGGCCCGGCTCTGTTAGTTTAGAGTCTGATTGGCGGGTAAGTAAAAGCTCGATAGCGTTCATAACGATTCCTCAAAATTCAAAACGCTAGAGTAACATTTAAACCCTTAAAAAATAAATACCGAGAAATTAAAATGCAAAACGGCCGCAAAGGGTTAAGCTATGCGGCCGTTAGTAAAGTAGATTAAATACGTTATTCTTTTACAATATTTCGCCTTAACCAGTAATCTATACTAACAAAACGCCCACCGCCCATAAAAAACAAGCTAAGGAGCATTGCAAAATAAATTGCCGAAAATTCTATACCGTTGTTTAAAATAGACGGCTTGCCCTTTTCGTATAGATAATCAGGAAACCCGTGTTCTTCAACTAAGCCACGAATTTTACCTATTCGGTCTTGTACTTCTAGTGAGTTTTCAAGGCTTTCTTTAGCGCCCGGAATTGATAACCAATCGAGCACTTGCGCAGCACTTGTTTCTGGATTAGTCGGCGCTATTGCAAACCACCCGTTATGCCAATGTACTGAAGTAGCCGCTACAACCATTGTGAACATAAGCGGGATACTGACTAAGCGAGTTAAAAGGCCAAATAATAACAACCAGCCTCCTAAAAATTCACTCAAGCCAGCTAAAAAAGCTAGTAAGTCAGGAAACGGTAAGCCTAAACCCCATTCACTATTACCAAACCATTGAACGACATCAGGCGACGCTAAAAAGTTACTTAGAAAGCCTTCTGTTTCAGTGCTTATAGCAAGTTTGTTATAACCTGCGATGATCATAACGGGAGCTAAGATTAAGCGAAATAGTAAAGCAGGTAAACCATCTAAAAACGATAGTTTACCCAGTATTGTGTTATAAAAACTGATTAGTTTATTCATGCGTATCCTGTGTGTTCAATGTTTATTAAGTTATAGACTATAAACAACAAAGACCGTATAAATTGATAAACTATTTCAATTTATTTACAAAGGTTAAATACTTCTCGCCACTTGTAGAGCTTCAAAAATAGCGCGTTTAGCATCAATAGCAGCAGCTAGTTTAGCTCCGCCTATCACATGCACTTTTGCGTTATCTGTGTAACCTTCTAGTACTTCACTATTAGAAACCTGACCAATACACGCAATAACAGTATCTACCGGCAGTACTTGAACTTCTCCAGCAACATTAATTGTTAACCCATTTTTATCAAAACTTTGATATTGGCAGTCAGCAATTTGTTTAACACCATGCTGTTTAGCAACTTGGCGATGTATCCAACCAGTGGTTTTACCAAGCTCACTACCAAAACGACCCGAACTTCGTTTTAACATATACAATTGGCGCTCGTCTTTATGAGGTTGTGCATCACACTCAATCCCCCATTGCGTTTTAAACTCGCTAATGGATTGTGATTTATGTTCACTTAAAAAAGCAACCATATCAAAACCAATACCGCCAGCACCTAAAATAGCGATTGATTTGCCCAATTCTACTTCGCCGCGTATGACTTCGTCATAAGCAAACACACGCTTATCATCACTACATTTAATAGAGGCTTCACGCGGCCTAACGCCTGTTGCAAAAACAATATCATCATAATCTTTAAGCATTGAATCGTCGTAAGCTTTACCAAGCTCCACTGTTACTTTTAATCGCTCGAGCTCATTTGTGAAGTAAGTAAGTGTATGGTTAAAGTCTTCTTTACCCGGTATCTGCATGGCTAAATTAAATTGACCGCCCATTTGCGATTTTTGATCAATTAACGTGACGTTATGCCCTTTTTGAGCCAAGTAACAACTTGCTGATAAACCAGCAGGACCTGCACCGACAACTAATACATTTTTAGCTTTGGCTGCTTGCTCTAGCGGGTAATCTAGCTCAAATGCAGCTTGTGGATTAACTAAACACGTAGCACGTTTATTTTTAAATACGTGATCTAGACAACCCTGGTTACAGCCAATACAAATATTAATTTGTTTAGATTGATTGTTTACATACTTATTAAAAAACTCAGGATCAGCCAATAACGGACGTGCCATCGAAATTAAATCAGCCTCGCCTGCATTTAAAATATCGTTAGCAATTTCTGGAGTATTAATTCGGTTAACAGCAATAACTGGCACGCTCACCACGTCTTTTAAACGTTTTGATGCTTCTTTAAATGCACCCGGTGGCACCATACTCGCAATAGTCGGTACACGCGCTTCGTGCCAACCAATGCCAGTGTTAAATATATCAACACCCGCTTTTTCAAGTTCAGTAGCCTGAATAACAACTTCCTCTGGTGTTGAACCATTTGGAATCAAATCAATGACCGACAATCTAAAAATAATTAAGAATTTTTCAGATACTTTTGCTCTTACAGCTTTAACTATTTCAAGTGCAAGTCGCATTCTATTTTCTAAGCTGCCACCAAACTCATCATCGCGTTTATTGGTGTGCGGCGCCATAAACTCATTAATCAAATACCCTTCAGAACCCATGACTTCTACGCCATCGTAGCCGGCTTTTTCAGCCATATAGGCAGAATGCGCAAAGTCTTTAATTGTTTTTTTAATCGAACCAAGCGACATCGCTTTAGGTTTATAAGGATTAATAGGTGCTTTTATTGCACTTGGTGCTTGATTGAAAGGATGGTATGCATAACGTCCAGCATGTAATAATTGCAAACAAATTTTTCCACCGTGTTTATGCACAGCATCTGTGTAAGCGCGATGCTTAAACACATCGTAATAACTATTAAATGAGGAAGAAATAGGTGTTAGCTTGCCACGTAAATTAGGGCTGTATCCGCCTGTAATTAACATCGCGGTGCCACCTTTTGCACGTGCTTCATAAAATGCACGTAAGCGTTTGCGGTTATGCCAGCCCTCTTCAAGACCTGTATGCATTGAGCCCATAACCAAGCGGTTACGTAATTGTGTGTGTTTTAGTTGTAATTGTTGTTCTAACATCTTGTGCCCCGTTAACTGGTCTAACCTGTATGCATTAGCTAATTCTGCTTTAATGGCAAGTAATAAGCAATATGTGCATGCATTTAATTAAAAATAGCAGTAAAAACTTACGTTTATATAGGTTCATAAACACTTCGTTACGATTTAGCAGTTAAATTTATTTTTATTCTAAGCTAAGATGGGACTAATGTATTAACTGTACCAAATTAAGGAGCTATTTTGATAGCAAAGGTATTTAAAGGTATTTGGGCTGGAATTAATTTTTCTCGTCGCTTAATACTAAACATTTTGTTTTTATTACTGGTAATTGTTTTCTTTGTGTCACTCTCAAGTGACGATGATCAAATAATAGTTGAAAATGGCTCTGTACTTAGGCTTAACTTAAATGGCCCTATTGTTGAAGAGAAAACATATATAGACCCAGTTGAAGCCGCAATTAGTGATGCAACTTCTGGTTCTGAAGCACCAAGCGAAATATTACTCGACGATATTGTTGAAGTAATAAACGAGGCGACTAAAGACGATCGTATCACGGTGATATTGCTTGATTTACAAGAGATGCCTAAAGCACATTTAAATAAACTTAAGCAAATTACAAAGGCTATTGATGCCTTCAAGCAAGCTGGCAAAAAAGTAATTGCATCGGGTTATTACTATACTCAAGCGCAATACTATATTGCATCGCATGCTGACGAAATAGCTATGCACCCATACGGCAGCGTAGGTATTGAAGGTTATGGCATGTACCCGCTTTACTTTAAAGATGCACTTGAAAAGCTTGAAGTAACGCAGCATATTTTCCGTGTTGGTACATTTAAGTCAGCAGTAGAACCTTTCATTCGTAACGACATGTCTGAAGCAGCCAAGGAAGCTAACCGTGTTTGGTTAGGCGCTCTTTGGAGCGAATACAAACAAGATGTTGCTGCGGTTCGCCCATTTGATGAGTCAAATTTCGACGAGACAATGGACGTATATCTTGAAAAAATGAAAGCTGCAGATGGCGATGCAGGTAAATATGCACTTGACCACCAGTGGGTTGATTCTTTAAAAACAAATCAACAAGTTCGCAAACAATTAATTGATTTAGTTGGCGCACAAGAAGATGGCAAAACATTTAAGCAAGTTTCATTTCGTGAATACTTAAGCTTAGTTAAACCACCGATTGAATTTGATAACCCTATTACCGAAAAAGTCGCCGTTGTAGTTGCTAAAGGTACAATTGTTGATGGTGAGCGTAAAGCTGGAGAAATTGGTGGCGACTCTACAGCAGCCCTACTTCGTAAAGCACGCCTTGATGACAAAGTTAAAGCGGTCGTACTGCGCATTGATTCAGGTGGCGGTAGTATGTTTGCCTCTGAAGTTATTCGTGCAGAAGTATTAGCGCTTAAAGCTGCTGGTAAGCCTGTTATTGCCTCTATGAGCTCTGTAGCTGCATCAGGTGGTTATTGGATTGCCTCTGCTGCAAACGAAATCTGGGCAGCACCGAGTACTATTACAGGTTCAATTGGTGTATTTGGTACGTTTATGACATTTGAAAAAACCTTATCTAAAATTGGTGTTTATTCAGATGGCGTTGCAACAACCGAAATGGCTGGTTTTTCTATCACTCGTCCCCTAAACGAAAAAATGGGTCAAGTAATTCAGATGAGCGTTGAAGAAGCATACGGTCGCTTTTTAAACGTTGTCGCTGATGCCCGTAATATGACGCCTGAGCAAGTTGATAAAATTGCCCAAGGCCGCGTATGGATTGCATCTCAAGCACTTGAACTGGGTTTAGTAGACAAACTTGGTGATAAACAAGATGCTATAAAAGCAGCCGCAGCACTTGCAAAACTTAATCACTATGAAGTTAAAACCATTAAACAAGATTTAAGCTCGCAAGAAAAAATGATTCAAAACATTTTTGGTAACGCATCTATTAAATCGATGCTTGGTTTACAAACACAAAAAACATCTGTGTTAGCAACGCAAGCTAATTTACAAAGTGTTATTAATCAATTAAGCACTGAAGTTGAAAACCTTAAAGATTACAACGATCCACAAGGTGTATACGCACGCTGTTTAGTGTGTAATGTTGCACAATAAAAGTGCATAGCTTCACCTAATCAGCTGTATTTAAAGCTGCTTAACGTTATACTAGGCCCAGTTTTTTTACTGGGCTTTTTTTATGAAACGTAAACGCATTTATATCGCTTATACAGGCGGTACTATAGGTATGAAAAAATCGAGTCGAGGCTATATTCCGGCTGAAGGTTTTTTAACAGAAACCGTAGTAAATAACGCAGAATTTAATCGTGATGAAATGCCTTTGTTTGATATTCACGAATACTGCCCTCTTATAGACTCTTCAGATATGTCGCCCGAGCATTGGCAACTCATTGCTGATGATATCAAAGATAAATACCAAGATTATGATGGTTTTGTAGTGCTCCATGGCACTGATACCATGGCTTATACAGCCTCAGCGCTGTCATTTATGTTCGAAAATTTATCTAAACCGGTTATTGTAACCGGCTCACAAATTCCGCTCTCACAATTACGTTCTGATGGCCAAGTAAACTTGCTTAATGCCATGTATTTAGCTGCAAATTATCCTATTGCTGAAGTAAGTCTCTTTTTTAATAACCAACTGTTTAGAGGTAATAGAGCAACTAAAGCACACGCGGATGGGTTTAACGCCTTTGCATCGCCTAATCTTGATCCTCTCGCGTTATCGGGTATTAATATTCAACTTATTAAAGGTCAGCTTAGCCCATATGTTGAAAATGAGCTGCAAGTTACACCTATAACACCTCAACCTATCGGAGTGCTTTATCTGTATCCTGGTATTAGCCAAGAGGTAGTTAAAAGCTTGGTCAATGGCAATATTAAATCACTGGTGCTACTTAGTTTTGGTGTTGGTAATGCACCCCAAGATCCGAGCTTTTTGTCAATACTCGAAGAAGCAAGTAAACGTGGCGTCGTAATTGTTAACCTAACTCAGTGTTTAAAAGGTCATGTAAACATGGGTGGCTATGCAACAGGTAATGCACTATTAAATATTGGTGTAATTAGTGGGTACGATATGACCCTTGAAGCATGCTTAACTAAGTTACATTATTTATTTAGCCAAAAGCTTGAAGTCGAAACGATTCGTCATTTAATGCAAGACAATTTACGTGGTGAGTTAAGCCGCTAATTTTTAATGGCTAAAAATACAAAAGGCACGCTAAATAGCGTGCCCTTATCGTTTTAAACAACTGCTTATTATCTAACTTTAGCGTCTATATCTACTAAATCAGTTAAATGACACATTTCACCACTGTGGGTTTTTATGCCGTGCTCACCAAAGTAATCACGCTGGGCTTGAACTAAATGCCCATTACTCGGTGTAGTTAATGTTGCTAAATACGTTTGTGTAGCACCCAATACAGGGAATGCTAAACCAGTCATTATTGCTTGACCGGTAATTTTGCGCAAAGAATTAGACTCTTTTTCAAGAGTGTCAATAAATTCAACACCTTGTGCAACGCTATCTAAGTAATCAGCACGGATTATACAACCAGCGCGCCACGTTTGAAGCGTTTTAGATAAATCTACTTTCCACTGATGAGTACGTGATGCACCTTTGATTAGCGCTAAACCTTGACGATACGCAAGTAAGCTTGCAAGTAAGAACGCGTCTTTTAGCTCTTCTAAATCAATTTCAACATTGTTCGTTGATTTAGATGCATATGTCATCTCTTGTGCAGCCGTTGTGTTACATGCATTAGTTAAATGACGAGCTTGAACAGCAGCAACAAGTGAAGGGACAGCAATACCAAGTTCGAGTGCATTTTGCGCAGTCCAAAGACCAGTACCTTTAGCGCCAACTTTATTATCAATTAAGTCCGCAAGCGGTACATTATTATGATTTTCAAGTGACAATATATGGCTAGAAATAGACAGTAAATAACTATTTAATTGACCTTCTGACCAGTCATTAAATATCTCAGCTACTTCTTTTGGAGAACGATTAGTACCTAAACGAAGTAATTGGTACACTTCTGCAATAAGTTGCATCAGTGCGTATTCAATACCGTTGTGAACCATTTTTACAAAATGACCACTTGCTGATTGGCCAACACGTGCAAAACACGAGTCGCCATTATAGCTAGCAGCTACTTTTTCAAACCATGGCTCAATACGTTCCCAACCACCTTCAGAACCACTTGCCATCATTGCAGGACCATGGCGAGCGCCTTCTGCACCGCCAGAAATTCCCATAGTGGCAAATTCAAATTTATTTTGGTATTTGAGTTTACGCGTTATACCGTCTTTATAATTACTATTACCGCAATCGACTATCATATCGTCACAATTAACGCCGGCCTCTACAAGTTCATTACAAACTGTATCAACTAACTCACCAGCAGGTACAAGTAATAAAATAGAACGAGGTGCCTCTAAACGCCTTACCATGTCACTTAAATCAGAGACAATGTGAAGCCTATCAGCCATGCCTTGTGATTTGGCACAACTTAGTAACTCTTCACCCGCATGTGGGTTTTTATCATAAGCGACTAGCGTTATCCCTTTTTCAATCAAGTTTAGGGCAAGATTTTTTCCCATAACGCCTAACCCTACTAATGCAACTTGCATCTAGTGTCCTCCTCGGTAACAACTATTTGGTTAGAAAATTCAGTGTATAAATTAAATAATACCGCGTGCATTATACTCATACAGTCATAAAATACTAACTATGAGCCCATACAACATGCTTTTTTATTACAGATAAATAAGCTACGTAATTATATCAAACATCAATGCTCTCGGGGTGACTAAAAGCAACGCTAATTGAAATTAAGATCATTGACGCATTCTGACACCGGTGTCATAATGATGACACAATAGTTTTGTATAAAATAGTGGCAAACCTTTGAAGTTTGCACATAGTTAAAATATTTTAATCTAATATAGATATTTTAATTCAACAAAATAACGTCAACATGCTTTCACCAAGCAAACAGGAGAAATTGATGCTAAGACGCACGAAAATAGTCGCTACCCTTGGACCTGCTACCGATAGAGATAACAACTTAGAAAAAATTATTATCGCTGGGGCTAATGTAGTACGTTTAAACTTCTCACATGGTGTTGCCCAAGATCATAAAGACCGTGCGCAAGCTGTACGCGATATTGCAAAAAAATTAGGCAAGCATATTGCTATCCTTGCTGACCTTCAAGGCCCTAAAATCCGCGTTTCTACTTTTAAAGAAGGTAAGGTAACGCTTGCTGTAGGTGCAAAGTTCACTCTTGATGCAAAAATGGAAAAAGGCGAAGGCGATGTTAACTCTGTAGGTATTGATTATAAAGAATTACCTAACGATGTTAGCCCTAACGACTTACTACTCCTAAATGACGGCCTTATTCAACTAACTGTTGATGAAGTAGCTGGGCACTTAGTACATTGTACTGTAACTGTTGGCGGTGTTTTATCTAACAATAAAGGTATTAACCGTTTAGGTGGTGGCTTAACTGCTCCAGCATTTACTGAAAAAGATAAAGAAGATTTAATAACTGCCGCTGAAATTGACGTAGATTACATTGCCGTATCATTCCCACGTAGTGGCGACGATATGCGCTACGTACGCTCACTTGCTGAAGCTGCTGGTTCAAAAGCACAACTACTTGCAAAAATTGAACGTGCTGAAGCCGTTGAAACGCAAGAAGCTGTTGATGACATCATTCTAGCGTCTGACGCTGTAATGGTTGCTCGTGGTGACTTAGGTGTTGAAATTGGTGATGCAGCTCTTATGGGCAAGCAAAAACTAATTATTCGTCGTGCTCGTTCATTAAACCGTACTGTAGTTACAGCAACGCAAATGATGGAATCGATGATCGATAACCCTATGCCAACACGTGCAGAAGTTATGGATGTTGCAAATGCTGTTCTTGATGGAACAGATGCTGTAATGCTTTCAGCTGAAACAGCTGCAGGTGATTACCCTGAAGAAACAGTTGCAACTATGGCACGTGTTTGTTTAGGAGCTGAATCTCAAAAAGAAACGCATGTTTCTAAGCATCGTTTAGATAGTCGTTTTTCTAACAATGCAGAATCTATCGCACTTTCTGCTATGTATGCAGCTAATCACTTAGATTCTGTTAAAGCTATCATCACGCTTACTGAATCTGGTAGCACGGCTAAATTAATGTCACGTATCAGCTCTGGCTTACCAATCTACTCGCTTTCACGCCATGCGAGTACATTAGGTCAAACAGCACTTTATCGTGGTGTTTACCCAGTATTTTTTGATTCTACAAAAACTGAAAAAGACGGTATGGTAAAAGCGGCACTTGATACTTTAGTTTCTCAAGGTTCTTTACAGTCTGGCGATACAGTAATTATTACTCACGGTGACTCAATGGAAACTGTGGGCGCAACTAACACTATGAAAATTGTAACTGTTGCATAATTACTAAATATAAAAAATGCGAGCTTAGCTCGCATTTTTTGTGCCTGTAATAAGAGCGTTGGCTTTAACTTGCTAATGCCGCTTTAACCTTATCTCGGTAGCTACGGCTCACTTTTAATTCTTGTCCGTTTTCAAGTACTAATAAATACTCGCCACTTACTTGTGTAACCAGCTTACTAATTTGTTTTGTATTTACTATTGCACTGCGGTGTACACGCACAAATAACTGAGGGTCTAGCTCTTGCTCAAGCTCTTTCATTGTTTTACGAAGTATATGCGTTTGTCCATCTTCACAGTGTAAACACATATAGTCACCTGCAGCATCAACCCATTGGATAGTCGCTACAGGTACCCGTATAATTTCACCCTGCTCTTTTACTGCAAGCGATTCTGGGTAACGTCTATCTGTTAAGGTATCGCCAGTGGCTAATTTTTTTAATATTTCTTCGCAATTATTACCAGTAATACCGGCTACAAAACTCGCTAGTTTTTTCTTATGGGCGTTGTCTTGCTGCGTTTTTAAATAAGTATGCACTTTTTCTACCGCCTGTTTTAATCTGTTATCATCAACGGGTTTTAAAATGTAATCGAGAGCATGAATTTCAAATGCTTTTACAGCAAACTGATCAAAAGCAGTTACAAATACAATAGCAGGTAGTACTTTTGTACTCTCGCTAAGCGCTCTTGCCACCTCAAAGCCATTCATACCTGGCATCTGAATATCTAAAAAAACCAAATCGATTTTCTCTCTTTGGCACATTTCAATTGCATCAGCGCCTGAACTACATAATTTAATTACTTCAATATCAGAGAACTCTTCAAGCCTTACTGCTAGACCTTTACGGGCTAACGGTTCATCATCAACAATGAGTGTTTTTATTTTAGTCATTTTTCACAGCCTTCTCAAAAGGTACTCGCAGATTAACTTTTAATCCACTTGGCGTATTATGTGATAATACAAACGAATAATTATTTTCATACAACGTTTTTAATCTATCTTTGGTGTTAGCAACACCTACACCTTGAGCGTTAACTAATTGGCCATCAAGTATTTCAGTGCCTGGGCCGTTGTCACCCACTTCTAGTAATAATTCATTCGCAAATACTTGTGCTTTAATATCAATTACACCACCTTCTGTCAGATGGGCAATGGCATATTTAATCGCGTTTTCTATAATTGGTTGCAAAATTAAGCTCGGTACTAAAGCCTCTTTTGCTTGCTCGCTAATATCTACATTTACTTTCAACCGCTCATCAAAACGGACGCGCTCTATTTCTAAGTAAAGCATGAGCGCATGTAGCTCTTGCTCAAGCGGTACTTTTTTAATTGGATCGGTATTAAGTGTGTAACGTAAAAAGTCACTTAACCTTGCTACCATTAAGTTAGCATCTTTGTTTTCTTTAACCAAAATTAAAGTAGAAATAGCGTTAAGTGTATTGAATAAAAAATGGGGATTTAACTGATACCTGAGCATTTTTAGTTGCGCTTCGTGTGCCATCGTTGTGGCCTTTAACGCTTTTTGTCGCTCACTTTGTAATAACTGATAATATTTAACGCCAAAGTACAAACCACTCCAACATAAAATAATATAAACCGAATCTAAACCTTGCTGCAGGTAATAAAACCATTCCTCTGGTCTATAGCCATGGCGGTATATTTCCCATAGATTGAATTTTTGAACGACAGCCCATAGAGTGCCCGTTATATAAGAGGCACCAAATACTACAATCATTAACACCCAGGGCGAGGCATTCCAAATTTTACGGTAAACATACCTAAGCGGCACTGTCATCAAACAACCAGCGTAAGCATTCAATAAAATAACAAATACGTATATATCACGCATTTCAAATACTTTAGAGCCGATATAATTTACTAACGCGTAACCAATCCAGCCCGCGATTTGCAAAAGCCAAAAAAAACGTTGCCTGTTATCGACTAAAGATTGCCAGTTCAAAATAGATGTTTACTCCGTATGGTTAAAACTAATTCCATAAAATAGGCGTTTGTTATTTTTATTATTTTTACCTATGTAGGGCTAATTTTCACAAAATTAGGTAGTCTTATTATATAGATTTATGAGTTTGCATAGCACTACAGCTTGCCTTGCTTTTTAAGAGTCTTACCGCAAACAAATAGTCGAGACACTAAAAAAGCGAAAGGTTATCCGCCTTCCGCTTTTTAAATATCAATAGCCTTGTGTAAATTAAGCTAGTTTATCTGATGCTACTTTGTAGGTTGGATCTTCAATCACATTCACTTCAACTAAATCTCGTGCTTTATGAAGCAACTGCGTACAGTCTTTACTTAAGTGACGTAAATGAAGTTGTTTACCTGCTTTTGTGTATTTGTCAGCAAGTGTATCAATTGCTTCTATTGCACTGTGATCAGATACGCGGCTGTGTTTAAATTCAACAATCACATTTTTAGGATCATTTTTCACATCGAATAACTCAGAAAAGTTTTTAACAGAGCCAAAGAATAACGGACCATGTAGTTCGTACACCTTAGCGCCTTCCTGATCAATGTAGTTAGTTGTATATATCTGCTTCGCATGCTGCCAAGCAAATACTAGAGCCGATACAATAACACCCACACATACAGCAATCGCTAAATCAGTAATAACCGTCACGCCCGACACAAGAACAATTACAAATGCATCAGATAATGGTACGCGCTTCATCATTTTAAAGCTTGCCCATTCAAATGTACCAAGTACTACCATAAACATAACACCAACAAGTGCAGCTAATGGGATCATTTCAATTAAGCTAGAGGCAAAAATAATAAAACCAAGTAGCATAAGTGCAGCGCTTATACCTGATAAACGAGAGCGACCACCTGAATTTATATTGATCATTGATTGACCAATCATTGCACAACCACCCATTGCACCAAACATACCGCAGGTAATATTTGCAGCACCTTGACCAATACATTCTTTATTACTATGACCACGGGTTTCTGTAATCTCATCAATTAAGCTAAGCGTTAATAATGATTCAATTAAACCAATAGCCGCTAAAATAAGTGCATAAGGAAAAATAATTTGTAGCGTTTCGAAAGTAAACGGTACCATAGGAATATGAAATTCAGGTAAGCCGCCAGCGATTGTTGCTGTTTCGTCGCCTGTCATTCCTTTTAAGAAATCTAATACTGTATGCGCTTCTAAATCAAACCCAATCACTAATCCAGTTACAGTTACAATAGCAACTAGAGATGAAGGCACTGCTGTAGTCAATTTTGGCAAAAAGTGGATTATTGCCATGGTTAATGCAACTAAGCCAAGCATGATAAATAATGGATTACCTGTCATCCATTCTTGTCCGCCCATACCGTCTGGCACTTTAAACTGCCCTAGCTGAGCTAAAAATATAACAATTGCTAACCCGTTTACAAAACCAAGCATTACCGGATGAGGAACCATACGGATAAACTTACCGAGCTTAAATACACCCGCGAGAATTTGCAGTATTCCCATCAGCAACACAGTTGCAAATAGATACTCAACACCGTGATCAAGCACTAAACTTACCATGACAACAGCTAGTGCACCGGTTGCACCTGAAATCATACCAGGGCGACCACCAAAAATAGCCGTAATTAAACCAACGATAAACGCGGCATATAGACCAACCAAAGGTTCTACATTTGCAACAAATGCAAACGCAACAGCTTCTGGCACCAAGGCTAACGCCACAGTTAATCCAGATAGAATATCGTTTTTAGCAGAGCTAGGCGCCCTACTGAGTAAGTTAAACATTGAGGTCCTCAAATGGTGTAATGGGTATCAAAAAAAGCGCTAAATTCTACCAAATTAGCGCTCAGTTAACAATTGTCATTATGTGGTTAAGCTAAACTAAAAATGGTTTAGCTTTTAAAAGAAGTGCTTTTACAAAGGAAGGGAAGTACTGCGTTTTACACATGTCATTGTTACATTAGAATGTACTTCTTGGACGTATTCTAAGCTTAGTAAATTATCGCGCACAAAATGCTCATACCCTTCTATGCCTTGTGAAATTATGCGTAGCATAAAGTCCATGGTACCAGCCATAGTGTAACACTCTGTTACCTCGTCGTAGCTCATGATCAGCTTTTCAAACTCAGCAAGATTCTTTTTACCGTGATTTGATAAACGCACATGTGCATATACAAGCATATCAAAGCCAAGTTTTTTCTCATCTAAAAGAGCCACTTTGCTTTTTATATAACCATCTTGCTCTAGCTTAGCGATTCGACGCCAGCATGGAGATTGAGACAAGCCTACTTTATCTGCAATTTCTGCGGTTGATAAACTAGCATCTTGTTGTAAAAGTGCCAATATTTGGCGATCTACGTGATTTAGAGACATTTTATTTCTTATTTATCAAATAAACTGGTTAAATTATACAACCATTTTAAAACTCAGTCTGCTTATTTTTAATGTTTATGCAGTTTGTAAACTTAAAATAAGTAACTTAACCAAACTTACCACTCACAAAAGGATTTGTTTTCTTTTCAAATCCCACCGTAGTGTCGCTACCATGTCCTGCCAGTATTTTAGTATTATCAGGTAAGGTTAAAATATGCGTCTTAATCGACTCTATAAGTTGTTCACTGTTCCCCTTAGGGAAGTCAGTGCGCCCTACTGAGCCTTTAAAAATAACATCACCTACAATAACGCATTCATTCTCTTGTTGATAAAACACAATATGACCAGGTGTATGCCCTGGGCAATGCTTCACTAAAAAGCTAAGTTTACCTACGCTCACGGTATCGTTATGGTTTAGCCAAATATCCGGATAAAAAGGCTCAATGGGTTTAAACCCGAACATTTGTGCTTGCATAGGTAAGTTTTCAAACCAGAAGTGCTCATCTTTTTGTGGGCCAATAATTTGTACGTTAAATTGATTACGTAGAATATCAGCCCCACCCACATGATCTAAATGCCCGTGCGTTAACCAAATAGCACTTAATGCTAGTTTATGCTCATTAAGGGCTGCTACTATTTTATCAGGGTCGCCACCTGGGTCTATGACTACGGCTTGTTTAGTTTCACTACACCAAATAATACGACTATTTTGTGCAAATGCAGTGACGAGTATGGTTATAATTTGCATATTAAATTTCTTTACTTTTTTGATCCGGGATAACAACTTCTTCTTCGAATGACATAAGTATTGGATACTTTAAGTACGCTTGATCATAAAATGGACTTTGCTCATATAACCAATTTAATCGTGCCTCTGCGTCACTCGCGAATGATTTATCTTTAAGTTTTTCATCAAACTTAAGCGCAAGCTTTGGGTTATCTTTTAGCATTTGGCGTGCATACGGAATTAGCGCATAGTTTTCCATATATTCAGTACGCTGAAAAATAGTATTAAACTCACCCCACGCAAAAAATGAATCAGGGGCTTCCGGGTGCAATAAATGAACCGCTAATTCGCCTGCTTTTTGTTGGGTATTTACTTGGTACCAACCATCTAAATCTACATTTATAGCAGGGACGTAATCAAAAGTTGCTGATACTCTAAAACGCCCTTCAAATGGTGCTTTATCAAACGTGTAGTCTGCCACCTTTGCAACTTTCAAAGGCTGTGTGTTTGCCCCTTCAAGTTTATTAATAGAGACACCATGTAACTTTAGTTTCTTAATTATATTGCGATATACAGGCGGAATAAAAAAAGCTTTAGGTACTTCAACTGTATGTTGTACATCTTTTTGCCAATAAATAGATAAGTCAGTATATGTATGTGCTTTACCCAAATACTTCACTTCATTTTGACCCGAAAGTGAATTCATGCTTGATGAATATTCAATGCCTTTAAACTGTGCAATAGTATCTGCTTGTTTGGCATAGCCACGCTTTACAATTAACTGTTTAGGAACAAATTCTTGTTCTTTTTTTACTGCATTAGCTAATTCATGACTGTGCTTTGATAGCGCAGTAATAGCACCATCTAAAAATACATAAGTTCCCAATACACGTTGCTTGTAAGGCTTCAATGAATGATTTTCGACTAAAATAGTCGGCAATGACTTTAAATCCCCCCAACCATTTGAAAAACGTGGCGTAGCAACCCATCCCGCTAACCCTTTTTTAAAGTCGCGTTTATCCATAACAAAAACAAGTGGTCCTGGGATGTGTCCTTGCTTCGCTAGCGTATCGTCAATGAGAGGTTTAAAAAACTGGTTTAATGTATCCGATACCGCAGGCGATTCGCTCGAAAATACCGGATTGTAACCATAAGTCACATCGTATTGGTAATCTGCGCCGTCGGTAACGTGTACATCAATGTATAAATTTGGGTTGTAGTCGTTAATAACCTTTAAAACACTTCTAACTTCTGGGGTATCTAATTTAGTAAAATCACGATTTAAATTAAGGTTATTAGCATTTGTTCTAAAGCCCATTTTTGCAGGGCCCCGTTGATTAATGCGATTGAATGCACTGCTACGTTCGTGACCATCTACATTTAAAATAGGAATAAATAATATGTTTACCTTTTTTAAAATGTCACGGCGCTTACCCGTCGCTATATCTCTGAGTAACATGAACATGGCATCTTTACCGTCTATTTCACCAGAATGTATTCCTGCCTGAATAAAAATAGTTGGCTTAGTGCTATTAGCCATTTGCCTTGCTTCAAAAAAACCTTGCTCACTGGCAATTAGCATTTTTATTGCACGTTTACTATTACTATAGCCAATGGTTTGAGATTGAAACTGAGTAGGGTTTGCAGCAACTAACCTATCAACAAATGCCATTGTATTTGCATAATCGGGCGACGCTTCACCTGCAGATAACTCAAAGTCAGTAGTTAACGGCCCTTGTTTTTGTAAAAGCTCTACGCTTTTCCCCTGCCACTCAATGAGTGGAGGTAAGTGTGCGTCATACGCCACACTTGCAGATAAAATGAGTAAACTTGCAAACATATAATTCTCTAACAAACGCCTTAATTATATAAATTATATCAACTAAATTTTTTATAATGAGGAAACTGCGGTGATTCAACAAAAAAATGCAGCCAAATACATTTCACTCATTCACACCCGTGTTTTTAGGCTATATAACAAATTAATGTACAGTAATTCATTACATAACTATTTATACCAACTCGTAAAAATACTTAATCAATTTAAGGGATTACATCTGACGCTAACAGCGTCAAAAATGTCTGATATACGTCTGCATGGATCCAGGAGAGTGAGCAATGATGGAGCAATTGCCAAGAACAACTAAATAGTGAATTTCGCCCTGCTCTAACGTATCTTTTTATCGATAAATAGAGCTCATATAAGCAGATGGGTATTAATTTGAGAAAACTAATTTAGCTCAGCTATAAAAAGTGTAAGTTATTAAATTACAGGCACAATCGAGTAGGGTGAGGCTTATGCCTCATCCCTCTCACAGAACCGTACGTACGGACCTCGTATACGGCTCCTGTACCCTTCACATTTTATCAACTTATTTCCTAAACGCTGATAAAGCAAGCCATCCCGTATTCACTTTTTCTATTGGATATAAACCAAGCTCCTCAAA
>NZ_JASDCB010000074.1:0-19357 GCF_030408135.1 Pseudoalteromonas sp. APC 3691
CCAATGAGTATGTTCGTTAATCATAATGTGCCCTCAAACAAGATTTGAAGATCTGATCATGACATTGAGATTTAGTTCAAAAAAATCCCCGCTAATTTCTTAGCAGGGATTTGTGTATAAGAGACAGCTTTTTAAGCGCCTTTTTTAATGCCTATTGAATAAGTCACTCCGTTTATAAATTACTTAAACTTTTTTACATACCTAAGCGTTATAAAGTTAATAATGGCAAGTAAAATTGCTATTTCGTAGCGGCTGTACGCTACGGCTATACCAATTAAACCCATATTCCAAATACTTGCTGCGGTTGCTGTGCCGGAGGTTGATTTGTTATTTTTCAAAATTGCGCCACCGCCAATAAAACCAATACCAGTAATGATGCCTTGCAACATTTTTGATTGAGCTTCTGCGCCATCTAAAACCGACATAGCAATTAATGCATACCCACACGATGCAACAGCAACAAGAGGAAAGGTACGAAGGCCTGCGCCATCATTACTACGCTCTCTGTCGTAAGCCATGGGTAGTGCAAGTAGGTATGCAATACCTAAGTGTATTAAGTTATCGATGATTTCATTCCACTGTAAATCAATTTCCATTACTGAGCCTGTGCTGGTTAACTTTGTTAATAATAAGCAAACAGCAAGCCATGGAATAAATGACTATTAATCAATGAGTTATTTTTAATGCCTGTATTTAACAAGAACTATTGAGGAAACTTTTACATGTTTTTATTACTATTTTACGCGATAGTTAATTTGATCTGAGTTTTAAAGCCCCGTATTCTTTTATCCAGACTAAAAGACACCTATGTGAATCTCTTGCCTTTAAATAAAACATTAAGCACACCCACTAAGCTTGAAAAAACAGCCTTACTATTTTGCGTTGGGTTATCTGTTATTGCTTTTTTATTTCCTGAATTACTCACAGAGCACTTACAACCCGCTATTAATAAAATTTTAGGTTATTTAGGGTCGCCATTTTTTATATTGGTAAACTTGTTACTTTTTTCTGTGATAGCTATTGCTATAAGCCCATTAGGGCAACGAAAAATAGGAGGAGCGCTAGCACTTGTTGAGTTTAGTACCTTGGTTGGCTTTCTATGTTGTTTGCAGCAGGGATGGGCTCAGGACTTATATTTTGGGGAGTAGCAGAGCCTGCACTACACACGGTTAACTCGCCTTTAAAGCAAAGCTTGTATCCCAACCACCAAACAAGTGGTTTGGCGCTTACCTTAGTTAATTGGGGCGCGCATGCATGGGCGCTCTATGCAGTATTTGGCTTGGTATTAGGTGGGCTTACTCGCAATAGTGGTAAAGCGGGCGATATTAGTGCTCCTGTGATCAGTGCAACTAAAGGCGTTATTAATCGGGCTTGGCAGTTACAGCTGAGCTTTAGCATTAAATTAATTGCCATACTTGCAATATTTTTTGGTGTCGTGGGCACAATTGCTAATTCAACTTTATTACTGCGTAAAGGGCTCGAGCTTGAGCTAGGGGTTGAATCGGCTTTATTTTCGGGGTTTATTATAATTTTTTTAATTGCGCTGCTTTATACCATTTCTGCAAAGTTGGGGCTTAAAAAAGGAATTCAAACTCTTAGTAAATTTAATGTGTTTTTAGCATTTGCACTTATAGCATGGCTATTAATTTTTGTGCCTATAAAGCCAATTATAGACATAGCTGTAGGCGGTACATGGGATTACATTCAGCTCATAACCACAGGTACATGGCAGTTTGAAAGCGTACTTAATGACCCCGCATGGGCAACAGGTTGGACATACAATTACTATTTTTGGTGGTTAGCTTGGGGCCCGTTTGTTGGTGCGTTTTTGGCAAAAATTAGCCAAGGACGGCCGGTTTGGCAATACATTTTAGGTGTCGTATTTGTACCAACCTTTGTGACTATTATATGGTTTAGTGTGTTTTCGGGCTCTGCAATTGCGTGGGATCAAACTCACAATGCAGGCATTTTAGAGGCTATTAAAGCCGATTATACGCAAGGGCTGTTTGTATTTTTCGAGCAATTAGGCTGGCAAGGCGGTCTATTAATTTGGTCAAGTTTATTGCTTCTACTCATTTTTGTAGCCACATCAGCAGACTCAGCTATTTTGGTTATTCGCCAATTAAGTGGTGCAAGTGAAGCTCAAACATGGAGCTTGTATGTTTGGTCGTTTGCACTAGGTTTATGCGCTTTTGTTTTGTTAGTACAAAACAATGAACCATTAAACAGAAGCGTTGCTATTATTGGAGCGCTTCCTTTTTTAATTATATTTATATTGCAATTAATTGGTTTTATTAAAGAGTTCATACGTGAATTTAAGCACTAAGGCTTACATTTATTTACAATGCTATTTTTAAAGTTGTATATAATTTAGGTAATTATATTGGTGGGGTTAATAATGCGTACTTTTTTGATTATTCTATTTTCAAATGTATTAATTGGTTGCGCTGCTGCGGGTATAATTTTAGATGGGGCAGCGCGCTCTCAACCTGGCCCAGTAAATGCGGGGCCTGTTGTAAAAGATAAAGAGGGCTTTAGCTTTACTAAACTCGGTGTTGAAGCCGATATGGCTATAGTTGAATTTATTAAAGGTAAGGGCAATAACAATACGGTACAAGTATGCAGGCAAGTGAGTAAAGTATTGAAAGAGTGTGTAGAGTTAGAAAAGTCATCCCTACACATTAATGAGCCTATGCAGTTAAAAACTGATGATGAAATAATAAGTGTTGGTCAATAAAGCTGCTTATAAAAAAGTAGCTATGATCGTAGCCTGCTTGCATTTCAAGTGTAAGCGGGTAGCCTTTTTTATCAGCAATAGCGACTAAGTTTTCTGGCTTAAGTTGCTCTTGTAAAAAGCCATCAGCATCACCTTGACTCACTAACATGGGTAAGTAATGAGCTTGCTCTGCGTTTTTCATCAGCTCGCAGCTATCATACTGTGCCCAAAGCGCCTTATCATTTCCTAAATAGCCAGTAAATGCTTTTACACCCCAAGGACATTCAATCGGATTTACAATAGGGCTAAAAGCCGAGGCACTTACAAACGAAGTCGGGTTTTTAAGTGCAACCATTAATGCACCGTGCCCGCCCATAGAGTGACCACTAATTGCTTTTGTGCTTGTTATCGGAAAATGTTGTTCAATAAGTGCTGGTAACTCACTAACAACATAATCGTACATATTAAAATGAGTGTTGTAAGGAGCTTGCGTGGCATTTACGTAAAAGCCTGCGCCTTGTGCAAAGTCGTAACTGTCTTCATTGGGTACGTTTTCGCCGCGCGGGCTGGTGTCAGGCGCTACAATAGCAATACCCAGCTCAGCTGCTTTTTTAAATGCGCCGGCTTTTTGCATAAAGTTTTCGTCGGTACAGGTTAAACCTGATAACCAATAAAGTACCGGTACTTTATTTGCTTCACTTGCGCCAGGTGGTAAAAATACGGCAAAGCGCATAGTGCAATGTGTACTTTGCGAGCTGTGAGTATATTGCTTATGCCAACCGCCAGACACTTTTACACTTGAGATATTTTCTAACATACTTAATCCTTAAAAGCCGTAAACTTAAAAGTATTACGGCTTATTAATAAGCTATTTTACTAATGCAGTTTATTAGTAATGAATGACTGTACGAATACTTTTACCTTCGTGCATTAAATCAAACGCTTCGTTAATTTGTTCAAGGCTCATTGTATGAGTAATAAAGTCGTTTAACGCAAATTCACCCGCCATGTAGCGCTCAACTATTTCAGGTAGTTGCGAGCGACCTTTAACGCCACCAAATGCACTACCACGCCATACACGCCCAGTTACCAGTTGGAACGGACGGGTTGATATTTCTTGGCCTGCACCGGCTACACCAATAATTACCGACTCACCCCAACCTTTATGACAACACTCAAGCGCAGAGCGCATTACATCAACATTACCAATACATTCAAACGAGTAGTCAACGCCACCGTCAGTCATTTCAACAATCACTTCTTGAACAGGCTTGTCGAAATCTTTTGGATTAATTAAATCAGTTGCACCAAGTTTTGTCGCTAAATCGAATTTAGTGGTGTTAATATCAACACCAATAATACGTCCAGCGCCTGCCATTTTTGCACCAATAATGGCAGATAAACCAATACCACCAAGGCCAAAAATTGCTACTGTGTCGCCAGGTTTTACGTTTGCAGTGTTTGTTACTGCGCCCATACCTGTTGTTACACCACAGCCTAGTAAACAAATCTCTTCTAAAGAGGCTTCTTTATTTACTTTAGCGAGTGAAATTTCTGGAAGCACTGTGTACTCAGAAAACGTTGAGCAACCCATGTAGTGGTATATTGGTTGGCCGTCTTTAAAAAAGCGTGTTGTGCCGTCTGGCATAAGGCCTTTACCTTGAGTTTCGCGCACAGCAGAACATAGGTTAGTTTTACCTGAAGTACACATTTTACAAACGCCACATTCAGCAGTGTATAGAGGAATAACATGATCCCCAACTTCAACACTGGTTACGCCTTCGCCAATTGCGTATACAACGCCTGCACCTTCATGGCCTAAAATAGCAGGGAAAATACCTTCAGGATCATCACCTGATAAAGTAAATGCATCGGTATGACATACACCAGTAGCGGTAATTTTTACCATTACTTCGCCTTTTTTAGGCATCATCACATCAACTTCTTCAACGCTAAGTGGTTGATTAGGACCCCAAGCAATAGCTGCTTTTGATTTAATAAATTCTGACATGTGTTTATCCTTTGTAGTGGTTAGATAATAATTGTAGACCCAATTTGCTTGGGTAATGTAGCTATTGTATTTGTTTCTCAAACAATGATAATCTCAATTTTATTAAAACACTTTTACAGCATGGTAATAATGACGCGTTGGAATGGAATAGATGAGTTTATAGCTGTAGGGGAGGAGGGCAGCTTTACTGCGGCTGCAAAAACGCTTGGACTTTCGGTTGCGCATATTAGCCGCCATGTTACAGCGCTTGAGCAACGTTTAAATACCCAGCTTTTAACCCGTACAACCCGTAAAGTGGTTTTAACCAAAGAAGGCGAAGTGTACTTACATCAAATAAAGCACTTACAACACGCTATGGACGAGGCAACTCAAGGCCTTGCTCAGCAACAAAGTACGCCTAAAGGTAAAATAAAGCTCACAGCACCAGTTATGTACGGAGAGAGCTTTATTATGCCCATAGTGCATAATTTTATGAAGGAGCATCCCGAGGTAGAAGTTGTTGCCACACTAAGTAACGAGCAAGAAAACTTATTAGAGGGCGGATTTGATTTAGCCATAAGGTTAGGGCATTTAAAAGATTCGAGCTTAAAAGCGCGTAGGTTAAGTGCGCGGCGTTTTATTATGTGCGCTGCACCGCAGTATTTAACGCGATTTGGTGAGCCGCATACTTTAGGCGAGCTAAACAGCCATGAATGTTTAATTGGGAATAGTAGCTACTGGCGCGTAAACGAAA
The DNA here is from genome assembly GCF_030408135.1 of Pseudoalteromonas sp. APC 3691. Lineage (NCBI taxonomy): Bacteria > Pseudomonadati > Pseudomonadota > Gammaproteobacteria > Alteromonadales > Pseudoalteromonadaceae > Pseudoalteromonas > Pseudoalteromonas sp. APC 3691. The sequence goes on from NZ_JASDCB010000074.1 coordinate 5,461, forward strand.
ATGGGCGCGATAAACACATTAAAATAGCAGGGCGGCTACAGTGTAATAGTGGTTGGGCGCTGGTGGATGGCGCAAAAAAGGGGCTCGGTATTGTACAACTCCCAGACTACTACATTGAAAACGAAATTAACTCAGGGCAATTGGTGCCTATTTTAACACCCTATCAACCACAGCAAGAAGGGGTATGGGGCGTATATCCACCAAGGCAGTTTGTGGCGACTAATGTACGGGTATTGCTCGATTATTTAGTTAAAGGGCTGAAAGCTTAACCGCGAATTAATGGTTAGGCATGTATTGCTGTAAATATAGCCAAGTATCAGATTTTTAAATTATTTCTTACATTTTACGCCATACCCAAAGGCACTTTTTTCGTGCTACTATTGCTCAATACTTTTACGATAAGTGTTAAAAATAATATGTTTCAACCGGTTAGCTTATTTATAGGGCTTAGATATAGTCGCTCATCTAAAGGAAATGCGTTTATATCGTTTATTTCGTTTTTTTCTATTGCCGGTATCGCTATTGGTTTAATGGCATTATTTACGGTAAGCAGTGTAATGAACGGGTTTGAAAATAGCCTCAAAACCAATATGCTCGGACTTATTCCGCATGTTGAAGTTAGCGCAGGTAAAAACACTGCCACCCAAATGGGCACCCTTAAAACCGACCTCGAACAATCTCCTTATGTTGATCATGTAAGCTTATATCGCCACGGCGAAGCTATTTTGCAAACAAATAAAGACTTGCACGGCGTTTTACTACAAGGCCTTTATAACGATAGTGGTTCTTTGTATAAAATTACCGATAAAATAGTGCAATGCGATTGGAAAACTGTATTAAACAAAAATTACAACATTGCTATAAGCCGTTATTTGAGTCGTAAATTAGGCGTTAGCGTGGGTGATAAGCTTCGCGTTATTATGCCTAATGCTTCAACGTATACACCTCTTGGGCGAGTACCCAGCCAGCGTTTATTTAAAGTTGCCGCAATATATGAAACCGGATCTGAGATAGATATGGCACTTGCGTTTACGAGTGGCGCTTCACTACAGCGGGTGTTAAAGCTGGATAAAAACACCGCACCAAATTTAAGTGTTTCATTGCACGAACCTTTCGAACTAGATGAATTTATTGAAGCAAGCCAACGTATTTTAAAAGATCACAATTACAGTGATTGGCGCAGTACCCAAGGTACTCTATTTGCAGCCGTTGCTATGGAAAAACGCATTATGTCTATGTTGCTTGCCCTCATTGTATTGGTCGCTGTGTTTAATATTGTATCAGCACTGACCATGATGGTAAGCGAAAAACAAGGTGAGGTAGCCATACTACAAACGTTAGGTTTAACACCTTCGCAAGTGCAAAAAGTGTTTATGGTGCAAGGCTTATATAACGGCGTAATTGGTACCGCAATAGGCGCATTTTTAGGTGTAATATTTAGTTTATATATAAATGAGCTACTTGCATTAGTGGGCTTAAACTTATTGGCGGGTATAGAGCTTCCGGTAAAATTTGATATTTTGAGTTTAGTAATAATAGCGTTTGCCAGTATTGCTATGAGCTTTTTAGCTACCTTATATCCTGCGCGTAAAGCCGCAAAAGTAAAACCAGCAGAGGTATTACGTTATGAATGATTTAGTAATTAGTTGTGAAAATTTAAGTAAAGTTTATCAAGATGGCAGCAACCAAGTTGAAGTATTAAAAGGTGTTGATTTAGCGCTGCAGCAAGGTGAGATGCTCGCTATTGTAGGGAGCTCTGGCTCTGGTAAAAGTACGCTTTTACACATACTTGGCACATTAGATACTGCAAGCTCAGGTAGCGCTAAAATTAAAAACCAAGAAGTTGCAAAACTTTCGCGAACAGAGCAAGCCGCATTTAGAAACAAAAATTTGGGCTTTATCTATCAATTTCATCACTTATTAATGGAGTTTAGCGCAGTTGAAAACGTGGCTATGCCATTATTAATTAAAGGCTTGAGTGCAAAAGAAGCCAAAGCTCAAGCGCTCGATATGCTCGAAAAAGTAGGCCTTGCACATCGCAGCTCGCATAAACCGTCTGCGCTTTCTGGTGGAGAGCGCCAACGCGTGGCAATTGCCCGTGCATTGGTTACAAAACCTGCGCTTGTGCTTGCTGATGAACCAACCGGTAATTTAGATAAACAAAATGCGATTAAAATTTACGATTTAATTAATGAGCTTAACCAAAGCTTAAACACCAGTTTTGTGGTAGTTACACACGATTTAGAACTTGCCGATAAGCTAGGCAAAATAGCTTATTTAGACGATGGAAAACTAGCTATTAAAGAGTCGCAGCATGTTGCTTAGTGCATTTTTAAGTAAACGTTTTAGAGCCTATTCAGGCCACAAAGATGAAAAAAACGGCTTTGTTAGTTTTATCGCTAAAGCGTCGACTATTGGTATTTTATTAGGTGTCGCAGTTTTAATTGTGGCGCTGTCGGTAATTAATGGTTTTGAGCAGCAACTAGTACATAGATTGCTAAGTGTTGTGCCGCAGGTTGAATATGTAGCACCAAGTAGACCCATTGCAAATTGGCCGCAAAAGGTAGAGGATTTACAAACACAACCGCATGTAACAGGGGCTGCGCCATTTATTGCCGTTAACGGAATGGCGCAATATAAAAGCCAGCTAAAAGCGATAGAAATTCGAGGTGTTGAGCCATCGCTCGAGAGTAATGTATCGGCGGTAAATCAGTTTACTAGTGGTAAGTTAGTGAGCCAGTTAGGCCTTGACGATGTAATTTTAGGTAAGCAAATAGTAAAACAGTTAGATGCAAAAGTAGGCGACAACATTACGTTACTTATTCCGCAAATAGGCCAAAAAGGTCAGTCATTATTAGCGCCTAAACGCGTAACACTTAACCTTGCAGGTGTTATAGAAATGGGCGGCCCCATTGATAGTACCGCTGCGTTTATACATCTTAATAAAGCGCAGCAAACATTGGGTTACGATGAAACTCAAGTAACAGGGCTGCGGTTAAGTGTTGATGATGTGTTTTCGGCGCACCAAATAGCGCTAAAAGTGGGCCAAACTATTGACGACTACGTGTATGTTTCCAGTTGGTTTAGAACCCAAGGCAGCCTTTATCAAGATATTCAAATGGTACGTACCATTGTTTATATTGTGGTGTTTTTAATTATAGCGGTAGCCAGTTTTAATATTGTGTCCTCCTTGGTAATGGAAGTACGCGAAAAACAAGGCAATATCGCAATTTTAAAAACCATGGGCGCGAAAGACAGTACTATTTTAGCCACCTTTGTAATGCAAGGCTTAATGCAAGCATTTGTAGGCGTGGCACTAGGAACACTAATTGGTGTGGTATTAGCGCTTAATATAAGTGAGCTTTTTACGTGGATAAGCCAATTATTTGGAGCCAATCCACTTGAGGGCGTTTATTTTATAGAGTTTTTACCAAGTAAATTAGTACTTGAAGACATTGGTATTACAGTGATTGTTACGTTTGTGCTTGCGATACTTGCCACTATTTATCCTGCATGGCAAGCAACGCGCGTAGATCCTGCCAAGGTGCTTGGTAACTAGGTATAAGAAGCTCAGATAAAAATTAATAGGGTGGTATTAGTAAACCTGTTAAACTAGGTGCTTATTTAAAATTAAGCAATAACTGCTTGGTTGCTATACCTCACTTTGGGATTTACTTTGACTAATAACGATATTTTACGCCGCATTCGCTACACCTTTAACTTAACTGATACTGCTATGGTCAATGTTTTTGCATCAGCAGAGCATACGGTCACCAAAGAGCAAGTAATTGCATGGTTAACTAAAGAAGGTGAAGAGGCTTTTACCCCAATAAGTGATACTGAGTTTGCTAGCTTTTTAAATGGGTTTATTAATACCCAACGTGGCAAACGCGAAGGTGAGCAACCAGAGCCTGAGAAGAAGCTAAATAATAATATTATTTTCATGAAGCTACGTATTGCTTTAAACATGAAAGCAGAAGATGTTATAGCAACACTTGCACTTGTTGATTTTGATTTAAGTAAACATGAGTTAAGCGCATTTTCTCGAAAAATAGATAACAAACATTATCGTATTTGTAACGATCAAATATTACGCCTGTTTTTAACCGGCGTACAAAAGCAGCACCGTCCAGAAGAGTCTGCTGAGTAACTGGTTTTAGCTAATTAGCTTTTAGTTAATGGGTTTTTTGCGAGCGCAATGCAGTATAAAACCCATTAATTGTTATATTTTTAAACAAACCCACACCTAACCTAATACTTCTAAAATTCCCTTTTGAAAATATAGAAACTCACTTGGCACTGTTCCGTTTTTAAATCTGTGAATTTAAATTCATCTTTAATAAATAAAAATCAAACTTCCAATCAAAAATAATTCACGTAGCTCGCGTTAAATATCTCAATTTTTCATGCTAAGGTAATAGTTAATTATATTAAATTAAGACCTTAAAGCATGAATCATAAACTTGATCACGTTTACTTTAACATCTGATAAATACTTTTATTATTAACACGGAAGAATAATTATGAATTATATCCATAGCACAATCGCACAATTAAAAACTAGTAGTCCTGCACAATGCGAGTTTTATCAAGCTGTTGAAGAAGTACTTGAATCACTCGAACCTATCTTGGAAAACTCAGAAAAATACAAAAAAAATGCCATTATACAACGCTTAGTTGAGCCCGAACGCCAAATTATGTTTAGAGTTCCTTGGGTTGATGACGAAGGCAATATTCAGGTAAATAAAGGCTACAGAATTGAGTTTAACTCTGCACTTGGCCCCTATAAAGGTGGCTTACGTTTTCACCCAAGTGTGAATGCCAGCATAATTAAATTTTTAGGGTTTGAGCAAATATTTAAAAATGCTTTAACAGGTTTACCGATCGGTGGTGGTAAAGGCGGGGCAAACTTTGATCCAAAAGGGCGCTCAGATGCTGAAATAATGCGTTTTTGCCAATCATTTATGAGCGAGCTCTATCGCCATATTGGCCCTACAACCGACGTACCCGCTGGAGACATTGGAGTAGGGGCAAGAGAAATAGGTTACTTGTTTGGTCAATATAAGCGTTTGACTGGGCGCTATGAAGGTGTTTTAACAGGTAAAAGCTTATTGTGGGGTGGATCGCTTGTACGAAAAGAAGCCACGGGATACGGCGCTGTTTATTTTGCTGACTACATGCTGCAAGCGCGCGGCGATAGCCTACAAGGTAAGCGCTGCTTGGTCTCGGGCGCAGGTAATGTTGCTATTTATGCTATGGAAAAGCTTTATCAAATGGGGGCAACACCAGTAAGTTGCAGCGACTCTCGTGGCACTGTGTATCATGAATCGGGTATAGATTTAAATCTTATTAAATGTTTGAAAGAGCAATCGCGTGATTGCTTGAGCGCATATAAACAAACTCACCCCGATGCTATTTATATTCCTGTAAATGACTACCCTAAAGATGGGCACGCTGTTTGGCGCTTTAATGCTGCCGCTGCTTTTCCGTGCGCCACACAAAATGAATTAACACAGGCAGACGCTAACGCATTATTATCCGGCGGTTGTTTATTAGTAAGTGAAGGCGCAAACATGCCTTCAACAAAAGAGGCTATTGATTGCTTTATTGCTGCAAAAATTGCGTATGGACCAGGTAAAGCGGCCAATGCCGGCGGCGTTGCAACAAGCCAATTAGAAATGGCACAAAATGCGAGTATGCAAAGTTGGACCTTTGAAGAAGTTGACGAAAAGCTAAAACAAATTATGAAAAATATATTTGTTACCGCCAACGACACTGCTACAGAATTTGGTGAGCCTGGAAACCTTTTATTAGGCGCTAACATTGCAGGCTTTAAGCGCGTCGCCGATGCAATGATTGAGCAGGGCGTCGTTTAATATTAAAGCTGAACAATAAGGCTTTACTATAATGTGATTTTAAAACTAGCCATAAAATTGAGTATATTATGGTTAGTTTTAAATATTAACGCCATTAGTGAACTATAACCCTATAAAGCTGGGCTATAACAGCGTAGGATCAAGTTACTTTCGAATGAAAATTAGGTTTGCACTTTAGGTGCATTAAGACAAAAAATTATGCAACTAACTGCAAAACCATCACTTCCTAATGCGTTACTTATTTCTATTAGTACACCACAATTTAAAGGTGACGAAGCAACAGAGTCGCTTGCAGAGCTTGCTCGTTTGGTAACTACGTTAGGCTTTAAAGTAGTAGGTACACAATCGCAAAAGCAAAGTTCTACCCAAAAAGTTAATGTACTAGGCTCAGGAAAACTAGCTGAAATAGCACATCTTACCGGCAATAAAGGGATGGTTGAAGACGAGCAAGAAGATAATTTACTTGATGAAGACCCTTTAACCGAAATATCGTCAGAAATTCCATCAAACGATTTAGATTTTGCATGTGCCGATGTAGTGGTATTTGACTGTGATTTAACGCCTTCTCAACTACGTAATGTTGAGAACCAGCTGGGTGTAGAAGTATTTGATCGCACCGGTATTATCATTGAAATATTTAGCCGACATGCGCGTACTAAAACTGCAAAACTACAAGTTGAAATTGCTCGCCTTAATTATGTAGCGCCACGGCTTCGTGAAACATCAACAGGTGATAAAGAACGCCAAATGGGTAAAGGTACGGGTGAAACCACACTTGAGCTTAATCGCCGTAAGGTGCGCGATCAATTAGCAGAATTAAAGCGTGAGCTTGTTAGTGTTCAAGATGTAATGATGGACAGACGTACGCAGCGCTCTGAGCTATTTTCAGTGGCTTTAATTGGGTACACCAATGCGGGCAAGTCATCAATGATGCGCGCAATTACAGGTAGTGATGTAGAAGGCGAAAATAAACTCTTTGCAACGCTAGATACGACTGTTCGCGCACTGTACCCGATTACGCAGCCACGTATATTGGTTTCAGATACGGTTGGTTTTATTAAAAAATTACCTCATGATTTGGTGGCTTCATTTCATTCAACGCTCGCTGAGGCACATGATGCGTCGTTATTGCTGTATGTTGTAGATGCTTCAGATCCTTCTTTTCGCTCACAACTTGAAGTAGTACATAAAGTACTGGCAGAAGTTGGGGTGGAAGGCAGCAAAAAATTATTAGTACTGAATAAGTCAGACCAATTAAGTACTGAGCAGCAGCAGTCGCTAATGGATGAATTTCCTGATGCGATGATGACCTCTACGCGTAATCCAGATGATATTAGTAAATTGCACAAATATATTATTGGCATTGCTCAAGAGGACATGATTGAAGAAGAGATTGTTATACCGTACACAGCCAAAGGTATCGTGGGCGAAATCCGATCGAGTATGAGTGTTGTTAAAGAAGAATATGAATACAGCCATATTAAATTAACAGTGCGCTCGAGTGCGATTGATTTAGAACGTTTAAAAAAGAGAATGCTGAATTTATAATAAATTCAGTACATAAAAAGCACAGCCAATTGGCTGTGCTTTTTAGTATTAGTCCTAATATACGTAAATTTAACGCTTCTAGCTCTGAACATAGCTCTGAGATAAATTCCCTATCCAGAGCCTCAGTTACTTAGAGACGAAACTAGGAAAAAGCCTTATCGCTTAGCTCTTCTTGCATTTGCTCACGCATTTTAAATTTTTGCAGTTTACCTGTTACCGTCATTGGGTAGTTTTCTACAAAACGGATATGTCGTGGCATTTTAAAATAGGCTAGTTTGTCTTTTAAAAACTCACGAATTGCTTGCTCATCAAGCACAGCGTCTTCTTTTGGTTGGATCCAAGCGCACACTTCCTCGCCATACCTTTCATCTGTTATACCAAATATGGCAGCATCTTGAATGCCCGGGTAGGTGTAAAGCACTTCTTCTATTTCTCGAGGGTAAATGTTTTCGCCGCCGCGAATAATCATATCTTTAATGCGGCCAACAATCGTGACAAATCCTTCTGTATCCATGACACCTAAATCGCCAGAGTGTAGCCAACCACTTTCATCTATTGTGGCTTTTGTTTTAGCATCGTCATTCCAATAGCAGCGCATTATGCCTGGACCTTTACTACACACTTCGCCAGGTTGACCAATTTTTTGAATGTTACCCAGTTCGTCAATTATTTTAACCTCAGTATGGGCAAGTGCGCGGCCAACCGTCGTTACTTGCCGCTCTATTGAAGAGTCTGTTTCGGTAATGTTGTTTATGGTGCTGCACTCCGTTTGCCCGTAAGCAATCAGTACTTGATGCATGTTCATTTGTGTTTGTACTTTGCGCATTACTTGCTCTGGGCATGTAGAGCCTGCCATTACACCCGTGCGTAAAGTACTTAAGTCATAATCGTTAAAATTACTTAGCTCAAGCTCACTAATAAACATAGTAGGTACACCGTGCAGCGCTGTACATCCTTCTTGTTGAACTACATCTAGTGTGGTTTTTGCATCGAATGAATCGCCTGGGTAAATGGCTGCTGCACCTTTACTAACACACAATAAGCTACCCAATACCATTGCAAAGCAATGATATAATGGGATAGGGATACATAACTTGTCATCGCTCGTAAAGTGCATAGATTCGGCGACGAATAGCGCATTATTTAAAATGTTTTTATGCGTGAGCGTTGCGCCTTTTGGGTTGCCTGTTGTGCCTGTTGTGCCTGATGTAAATTGTATATTGATGTCTTGCTCAGCATTTAAGTTTGCACCTATTGCTTTTAATTCAAGCTCATGTGCCGATGTTGGCAAGTTAATAACATCATTAAAAGAGTACATACCAGGAGATGCTTCATCGCCAATGCGGATTATATTTTTAAGAGTGGGCAGTGCTTTTAAATTGAGTGTGCCTTTATCGCAAGTTGCAAGTTCTGGAGCCAAACCATTGAGCATTTCTAAATAATCACTGCCTTTAAAGTTTGATGCTGTGATTAGAGTAGAGCATTCAACACTATTTAAGGCGTATTGTAATTCGTTAGGGCGATATGCAGGGTTTATGCAAACCATTATTGCGCCAATTTTTGCGGTTGCAAATTGGGTTAAGCACCACTCAATATTATTAGGAGACCAAATACCAACACGCTCGCCTGGTTTCACGCCAAGTGCCAGCAACCCCATAGCAAGTTGATTAACTTCTTTTTGAAATTCTTTATACGTTAAGCGAATACCCTGGTGATGAACTACAACAGCTAACGCCTCTGGATTTTTGTCGACAATAAAGTCAAAGTACTCGCCTATAGTTGAATTTGTTAAAGGTGTGCTTTGTATACCTTTAAATAGCTTTGCGATAACGGTAAGTGATTTATTTGTTCTACTTCTTTTACCGCAATAGTGTGTGTGTGCATTGCTCTCTCCATGAAAATGTGTGTGAGTTATGTAAACTACAAAGTTAAAATAAACACATATTGTCGACAAAGAGAAGTGCAGTTAGACTAATGTATTATTAGATTAATAAAAGCTAATAATACTTTTTAGATACAAAAAAACGCGTCTTACACTGTAAGTACGCGTTTTTAAACGAGCAATAACTTTACATTTCGTCGCTGCGGTATGTTTTTTTCATTATGTAAACGTAAGCGTTTACAAAAGCATTTTCTTGGTACTTTTTAAGGCCTGTTTCTTCAAAATCAATAGGAATAGGATTACGCTTTACCTGTTCTTTAATTTCAGTTGTGGTAAATAAACGTACGTCTAAATTGTCGATTAATTGAATCGCAGTTTCCATTTTGAATCCTTTTGCGCTGCCAGCAAATTTACCTTTAGGCTGACGCTCACGGATTGCAACAGAATCAATTTGGTAATCTTGCATTAGTTTTGCAAAATCGAATTGAAATTTACGCATTACTTCAGTGTCGTTACCGTTACCTAAGGTAAAGCGTGTTTGGCGCACATCGCGAATATCAAATACGTCATTATCTTTACTTAAAATACAAAGTAGTACATCACTACCGGTAATTTCTACACCACATGTTCTCATGTCTATTCTCTAAAATAACTTAATTACGCAGTATTATACGCAACACACATTAAAATGCGAGTGTAGGTATAGTTGTAGGTGCGTAATTAGTGTGTTGATGATTTTATATTTTAATGAAATGATTTTTTTTGCTCTAAAAGTTACATTTTGTGCTCAAAACGGGTGGATTTCACCCCTTAAAACTTGTAATTAAATGCGCAGCACGCGACAATATATCTTTGTAGTTGTACAGACTCTGCATCTACATTTATTAGTCAATGCTTATTCGTAAAAGCGTTGTCGACTCATTCTCATTTAATTTATTAAAAATACACGTGATACATTGTAGGTGTCACCACTGTAGCAAGGATTTATAATGCCAGTTATTACTCTTCCAGACGGAAGTCAACGTAGTTTTGAAAACCCTGTAAGCACGCTTGATGTTGCAAACGATATTGGCCCAGGTTTAGCTAAAGCGACCATTGCGGGTCGTGTTAATGGCGACCGTGTTGATGCATGTGATAAAATTTGTGAAGACTCTCGTCTTGAGATCATTACCGCTAAAGACGATGACGGCCTTGAAATCATTCGTCACTCTTGTGCTCACTTAATTGGTCATGCAGTTAAGCAACTTTTCCCAGACGCGAAAATGGCAATTGGTCCTACCATTGATAACGGTTTTTACTACGATATCGATATGGAACATTCATTATCACAAGATGATCTTGAAGCAATTGAAAAGCGTATGTTGCAACTTGCAAAAACCAACTACGACGTAGTGAAAAAAACAGTAAGCTGGCAAGAAGCACGCGATACATTTGAAGCGCGTGGCGAAACATACAAAATAGAAATTCTGGACGAAAACATCGCTAAAGATGACCGCCCAGGATTATATCATCACGAAGAATATGTAGACATGTGTCGTGGACCTCACGTTCCTAACATGAAATTTTGCCAAAACTTCAAAATAATGAAAGTTGCGGGTGCATATTGGCGTGGTGATTCAGAAAACAAAATGCTACAACGCATTTACGGCACAGCGTGGGGCGATAAAAAGCAACTTAAAGCGTATTTAAAACGCCTTGAAGAAGCTGAAAAACGCGATCACCGCCGTATTGGTAAAGCGCTTGATTTATGGCATTGGCAAGAAGAAGCGCCAGGCATGGTATTTTGGCACAACGATGGTTGGAGCATTTACCGCGAGCTTGAAGAATTTGTACGTGAAAAGTTACGCGAATATGAGTACGAAGAAGTAAAAGGTCCAATGATGATGGACCGTTCACTTTGGGAAAAATCAGGTCACTGGGAAAAATATTCAGAAGCAATGTTTACCACTGAGTCTGAAAAGCGTGAATACGCGATTAAACCAATGAACTGCCCAGGACACGTGCAGATCTTTAACCAGGGTTTAAAATCGTACCGTGATTTACCACTTCGTATGGCTGAATTTGGTTGTTGTCACCGTAATGAACCATCAGGTGCACTACACGGTTTAATGCGTGTACGTGGCTTTACACAAGATGATGCTCACATTTTCTGTACCGAAGAGCAGATAATGGACGAAGTTTCAGCGTGTATTAAGATGGTTTATGATACATATGAAACATTCGGATTTGAGAAGATTGTAGTTAAGCTATCTACTCGCCCAGAACAACGCATTGGTGAAGACCATATGTGGGATAAAGCAGAGCTTGCTTTAGCCGAAGCACTTAAGCTAAACGATATTGAATTTGATTATCTTCCGGGTGAAGGCGCGTTTTATGGTCCGAAGATTGAATTTACTTTATACGATTGTTTAGACAGAGCGTGGCAGTGTGGTACAGTGCAATTAGACTTTGCATTACCGGGGCGTTTAGGCGCTACTTATGTAGCAGAAAATAACGAACGTCGTACACCTGTAATGATACATCGTGCTATTTTAGGTTCTATTGAACGCTTTATTGGCATTTTAACTGAAGAGTACGCTGGTTTATTCCCGACGTGGCTTGCGCCAAAGCAAGTGGTAATTATGAATATTACCGATAAACAGGCTCCTTATGTTAAAGAAGTTGTACAAAAATTAAATAAACTTGGAATTAGAGCCGCTGCTGACTTGAGAAATGAGAAGATTGGCTTTAAAATCCGTGAGCATACACTGAAGCGTATTCCATACTTGCTTGTTATTGGCGATAAAGAAGTTGAACAACAAGAAGTAGCAGTGCGTACTCGCACAGGTGAAGACCTTGGCAAATTTAATGTTGATGATTTTGTAGCTAAAATTAGCGAAGAAATTAAAAATCGACAGTAAAAATCGAGCGTGTAAGGCATTAACAAACAGCCAATTACACGCTTATATTATTGATATTCTTGGAGGAACGTACTATTAGAGGCGGCAAGAAAGGGCAACAAACAGCTCAAAAAAATCGTATTAACGAAGAAATTACAGCGCAAGAAGTTCGTTTAATTGACATTGAAGGCGAACAAGCTGGAATTCAGTCATTACAAGACGCGCAAACTATGGCCGATGCAGCGGGTGTTGATCTTGTTGAGATCAGTCCAAACGCTGAGCCGCCTGTTTGTAGAATCATGGATTACGGTAAGTTCATCTTTGAAAAAAGCAAAGAACTAAAAGAGCAGAAGAAGAAGCAAAAGCAAATCCAGATAAAAGAAATCAAATTCCGTCCTGGTACGGATGAAGGTGATTATCAGGTTAAGCTTCGCAACTTACGTAAGTTCTTAGAAGCTGGCGATAAAGCTAAGATTACTATCCGCTTCCGTGGTCGTGAAATGGCTCACCAAGAAATTGGTATAGAATTATTAAACCGTATCAAAGCCGATTTAGAAGAACTTGCAGTAGTTGAGTCTTTCCCAAATCGTGTTGAAGGTCGCCAAATGGTTATGATGATGGCGCCTGTTGCTAAAAAATAATTTTTAAGCGATAATACGCACCGAAATTAGCTCAGGTCTGCAAGTAATATGCGAATATTCACCTGAGTTAACCGGTATTAAAGTAAGATTGCGGCATTTATGCTGGGTCTTCACCGGAACATGGCAGTAAGTTAGGCCTAAAAGTGGAGCTATAGAAATATATCTCACGCCTGCTTACTAATTTAAAAGCAATACAATTTGGAGTTATTGCAATGGCTTATAAGCTAAAAAGTCACAGTGGCGCTGCTAAGCGTTTCAAAAAGACTGCTTCTGGCGGTTTCAAGCGTAAACAAGCGCATCTTCGTCATATTCTGACTAAGAAAACTTCTAAGCGTAAGTTACACCTACGTCCTAAGATGATGGTTCATAAAAATGACCATGGTCTAGTTTCTCGTATGTTACCGTTCGCTTAATAGGGGTTTTTAGAAATGGCAAGAGTTAAACGCGGCGTTGTCGCACGTGCACGTCACAAAAAAGTTTTAAAACAAGCAAAAGGTTACTACGGAGCTCGTTCACGTGTTTACCGCGTAGCTTTCCAGGCTGTTACTAAAGCGGGTCAATACGCTTACCGTGACCGTCGTGCGAAGAAACGTACTTTCCGTCAATTATGGATTGCACGTATCAATGCTGCTTCACGTCAAAATGGTCTGTCTTACAGCCGTTTTATCAATGGTCTTAAAAAGACATCTGTAGAAATCGATCGTAAGATCCTTGCAGATATCGCTGTTTATGACCAAGTTGCATTCGCAGCGCTTGTAGAAAAAGCAAAAGAAGGCCTAGCCGCTTAAGCTTTTTCATATAAGTATTAAAAAGGAGCCTATGGCTCCTTTTTTGTTTGCCCAGCGAAGCTGGCAAACCCGATAGGCTGAAAGATGCCTTATCACCCTGACTAAGGGGAAGATAATCTGAATGGCAAGGGCGTCACTGGCCAACGGTGGGGTCTGAAGGAAGCCATAAGAAGTTAGAGGTACACAACTAACCGTAACCTGTTTCGGCAGTATTGGTGGGTCAGCGTGCAAAATAGCGCAACGCCCTATACTTAGTCAGACCAATACTGTGCTTGAGGGTGGG
>NZ_JASDCB010000075.1:0-19145 GCF_030408135.1 Pseudoalteromonas sp. APC 3691
TTTGAGGAGCTTGGTTTATATCCAATAGAAAAAGTGAATACGGGATGGCTTGCTTTATCAGCGTTTAGGAAATAAGTTGATAAAATGTGAAGGGTACAGGAGCCGTATACGAGGTCCGTACGTACGGTTCTGTGAGAGGGATGAGGCATAAGCCTCACCCTACTCGATGTATAATGGCGTATATAATGTACATGGAAATTTAATATTAAAATTAAATTTAATTATTATTTGGTGTTTTTTATTACTAAATAAAATTACTTATGGATATAGCCTCAAAATGAAATTAGACGACGTTGCTTCAGACTTAACCAACTAATTTGTAATTAACGACTATTTGCACCAGTTATTTGATGCGGTAAATGTAATTTCTGTTCAAGGTTATGACAATGAGCGTCGTGTTATTTATTGGAATGAAGGCAGTGTGCGACTTTACGGATACACCAAAGAAGAGGCCATAGGGCAAAAAATAGAAGACCTTATAATTCCAGAATCAATGTGTGAATTTGTAATTGACGCACACAGTGATTGGGTAAAAAAAGATATAGAAATTCCAGCATCTGAAATTATCTTACAAGACAAAGATGGAGACAATGTATCGGTTTTTTCCAGCCATGTTATGTTTACAAATCAATATAATACAAAACAAATGTACTGTATTGATATTGATTTATCTGAGGTTAAAAAGGCACAAGCAGATGCGTCATTTAATGAGCATATGCTAAAAACTATTTTTGGAGCAATTCCTGACTTATTTTTCTTGATGGAAAATGATGGAACTATTATTGAGTATCATGCCAGTAATGAGACCGATCTCTACACCAAGCCAAAGCAATTTATTGGTAAAAAAAATGGGTGATGTACTCCCTCAAGATGTAGCCAAAAAATTTGAAACCTATATCAGCCTTGTATTAGAAAAAGAGCAGATGATGAGCTTTAAATACGAGCTAGCTTTGCCCCATGGGCTCGTTTTTTTGAAGCAAGAATAAATAACAGAACATAACCAGTTAATGGTTATTATTCGAGATATTACCGAACAGCATAAATCAGATGAACTAATTAGACATCAAGCGTATTACGATAGTTTAACTTCGCTTCCAAATCGTTTTTTAGCACTTGATCGTTTGTCGCAATTACTTATTGAAGCACAAAGAAATAACGAAAAAGCAGCGGTACTGTTTTTAGATTTAGATGATTTTAAAAAAATAAATGACTCTTTAGGCCATGAAACAGGAGACAAACTTTTAATTGAATCAGCGCAAAGGCTACAAGAGGCACTGCGAAAAGACGACACGGTAGGGCGCCTAGGTGGAGATGAGTTTATCGTATTACTACGAGGTATAACTGATCACCATGCAGCGCTAAAAATTACTGAAAAACTGGTCAATAACTTTAGAGCCCCTTTTAAAATTGAGGGCCGGGAACACATACTAACAGCGAGTATTGGTGTAGCCATATACCCAGAAAATGGTACAACCGTTGCTGATTTATTACGAAATGCTGACACTGCAATGTATCAAGCAAAATCATATGGTCGTAATACTTATTCATTTTTTACTAAAAAGATGAACGTAATTATTCAGCGCCGACTAGTAATAGAAGAGCAGATGCGTGGCGCCCTTGAGCGTAATGAATTTGAGTTATTCTACCAGCCCCAATTTGACGCCAAAAATAAACACATCATTGGTGCAGAAGCGTTATTACGCTGGCATAACCCTGTGCTAGGTAATGTAACACCCGATGAGTTTATACCTATTGCCGAAAATACAGGATTAATTGTACCTATTGGTAAGTTTGTAATTAGCCAAGTATTAGATTTTTTAAACACATGGCAAAGTACCTGTAAACGCCAACAAAAATACACCATGGCTGTTAACTTATCTCCTCGCCAATTTAGAGACGTAGGGTTGCTCAGTTTTATTCAAAACTCATTGAGTGAAGCAAACGTAAACCCCGAAAGTTTAGAGCTTGAAATAACTGAGGGAGTATTGATGAGTTGCCACACTAATGTTGTTGATATACTGACTGAAATTACTGCATTAGGCATTAACTTATCAATGGATGACTTTGGTACAGGTTATTCATCATTAAGTTATTTGAGAGAATACCCTTTTAATGTACTTAAAATAGATAGAAGTTTTATTGATGGTATTGTACTAAACAATGAAGATTGTAATCTCGTAAAGGCAATTATTGCTATGTCGCACAGCTTAGGACTGACAGTGGTAGCCGAAGGTGTAGAAACAAAAGAGCAGCATACTTTATTGAACGAATTGGGTTGTGATTTTATGCAAGGCTTCTATTTTAGTAAACCAATACCAGCAAAACAGTTTCTTGATTTTTCGATGAATTTTGATAAAAAGTAAGATTAAACACTCGATTGTAACAATTCATTGCACGGCTATTGACCTTATTGCCCCATCGCGAGTAACCTGTTATAGAAACAAATAAAAAGGATTCTATAATGCGTTTAAAACCTCTTGTAGCTACATTAGTAGCCACATTTTCTTTATCATTTGCAAGTAGTGCCATAGCCGACGAAGGCATGTGGCAACCACACCAACTTCCAGAGTTAGAATCAATTTTAAAAGCCAAAGGGCTTGAAATTGATGTTGAATCTATTTCTAAATTAACCGAATTCCCAATGAATGCGGTAATTAGCCTAGGTGGCTGTACAGCATCGTTTGTATCGCCTAAGGGTTTAGTTGTGTCAAACCATCACTGTGTTTATGGCTCGGTGCAATACAACTCAACACCTGAAAACAATATTTTAGAAAATGGCTTTTTAGCTAAAAGTCCTACAGAAGATTTACCTGCAGCGCCGGGCTCACGCGTCTATGTAACAAAAACGGTTACCAACGTAACAGATGAAGTAATTAAAGGTACTAACGAGTTAACAGCAAAAGCACGCTACGACGCAATAGTAAAAAACGAAAAAGCGCTAGTAGCCCAGTGTGAAGCCGACGAAAGCTACCGTTGTAATGTGTATTCGTTTCATGGTGGTTTAGAGTTTTACCTAATTAAGTCACTTGAAATTAAAGACGTACGTTTATCTTACGCACCAGCTATGGGCGTAGGTAAATACGGTGGCGATATAGATAACTGGATGTGGCCGCGCCACACAGGCGACTTTGGTTTTTACCGCGCTTATGTAGGCAAAGATGGAAAACCAGCTGAGTACAGCGAAGACAACGTACCTTACGTACCAGACTCTTACCTAAAAGTAAGTGCCAAAGGCGTGCAAGAAGGCGACTTTGTAATGGTTACAGGCTACCCAGGGCGTACTAACCGCTACCGCATTGCAACAGAGGTAGATAACGTATTTAACGACAGCTACCCTAAAGCACGCGTTCATAACTCAAAATACGTGTCGCTTATTGAAGAAAACTCAGAAGACGGCAGTAAAGCGCGTATTGCTTACGAAAGCACCATTGCAGGTTATAACAACTATATTAAAAACTATGGTTCGATGATCGAAAGCTTCAAAAAAGGCACTATGCTTGAGCGCAAAAAACAGTTTGAGCAAGAGTTAACACAATGGATCAATAGCGATGGTGAGCGTAAAGAGCAATACGGAAGCGTATTAGGTGAGCTATCTGAGCTAATTGCACAATCACAAGAGCACAGTGAACGCGACCGAATGTTAGGTTATGTACATCGCTCACAGATGATCAGCACAGCACGACGTTTATACCGCCTAGCTTACGAAAAACAAAAGCCAAATAGCGAACGTGAATCTGGTTATCAAGAACGTGACTTACCTCGCATTAAAGCAGGGCTTGAGCGCATGACGCGCCGTTATGATAGCAAAGTAGACAAAGCTATTTTACTGCACTTTTTAGAGCTGTATGCAGCACTTCCAAAAGAAGAGCGCTTTAGCGAGGTTGATAACGTATTTAAAGTACAAAATGGGTTTGATAAAGCAACCCAAAGCGCGTTACTTGATAGCATGTATGAACAGTCAAGACTCGATAATGCCACTGTTCGCAATTCATTATTTGAACAATCGTTTAGCCAGCTAAATCAAAGCCAAGACCCATTTGTGCATTACGCTAAAGCAATATTTAAAGTAATGAAAGCACAGGAAGATAAATCAAAAGCACTTGCAGGTAAATTACAAGCAGCTCGTCCAAAGCTAATGAGCGCAATAATTGCGTTTAACAAAGCTAAAAACAAACCTGTATACGCCGATGCCAACAGCACACTACGAGTAACCTATGGCACCGTAGGTGGCTACTCACCTCAAGATGGCTTGGTAGCAACACCTTTTACCTCGCTTGAAGGGTTACTCGCTAAAAACACCGATGTTGACCCATTTAATGCACCTAAAAAGTTACAAGAGCAAATTAAAGCCAAGCTTTACGGTGATTACACGGGCGGCATGAATACAGTACCAGTAAACTTTTTATCAAATGTAGACACTACCGGTGGTAACTCAGGTTCGCCAACACTTAACGGCAAAGCAGAGCTTGTTGGTTTACTGTTTGACGGTGTTTACGAAAGTATTATTGGTGACTGGGATTACAACCCTGAGCTTAATCGCTCAATCCACGTTGATTCACGCTACATGCTGTGGGTAATGGATAAAGTAGATAATGCACAAAACTTATTAGACGAAATGACAATCGTAAAATAAGTAATTAGTGAGATAAGAGAAGGGCGCTTACCGTAAAGGAAGCGCCTTTTTTGTTAATCATAATGGGTTACGGTTTGTATACGTCAGTAGCATAACTTAGTTTTGCTAAGCACGCTTCTCTTCATCGCGAAGTGTTAAAACTTCGAAGCCAGTTTCTGTTACTAGAACGGTATGTTCCCACTGAGCAGAAAGTTTCTTGTCTTTTGTTACGACTGTCCATCCATCTTTTTTAGTTTTTACCTTCTTGGAACCTTGGTTGATCATAGGCTCTATAGTAAAGGTCATACCTGCTTCAAGCACTAACCCTGTATGAGGTTTACCATAATGCAAAACTTGCGGCTCTTCATGCATTTCTTTACCAATACCATGACCGCAATATTCACGTACTACACTATAACCAGAAGATTCAGCGTGCTTTTGAATAGCATAGCCAATATCACCAAGCGTTGCTTTTGGCTTTACCACCTTAATACCTTCCCACATAGCATCATAAGTCGTTTTAACCAATCGTTTGGCTTCTGAGCTTGTCGCTGCAAAAGTATACATTTTACTTGAATCACTGATATAACCATTTTTCTCTAAGGTAATATCAATATTTAAAATATCTTTGTTTTTTAATTTATAAATATTATTGGGTACACCATGGCACACTACGTCATTAACAGATGAGTTCAATGAATACCGATAGCCATATTGGCCTTTACTGGCAGGACGAGCATGTAACACATTGGTAATATAGCTTTCTACTTTAGTGTCTATATCTAACGTAGTTATGCCCTCGCAAATAAAATCATCAAGCATTTTAAATACCTGAGCTAAAAGCTTTCCTGATTCTCTCATGAGCTCAATTTCTGCATCAGTCTTTATTGTTGCTTTACTCATGCAAAAGATCCTGAATAGTAAGCTTTTCTTTTATGAGTTGTTTTTTAATTATTTCATGGTAGGTAAGTGTCGGATTTAACTCAGCAAGCATGCCTATTTTAATCCAAAACTCTGCTTGTGAATTGATAGATCTGGACATGATATTACTCGATTTTCTAATTTCTTCATGCAGCCCATCTGATATTTTCACTATTCCCATTATATATACCGTATATGGTTCATGCATGTATCGTATATAATGAAAACATGGATGTCAACTTGGAGGTCTTACAATCAAAAGTGTATTTCTCTGCCACTTCACAAGAAAAATGATTAATAAGCAATGCTTTATGTTTGCATTGAGTTATATAAGTAATCCTTTTAAACTGCATTGGGGCAGCTGATAAATTTAATGGGTTATGATATGAGATTGAATGTGACAAGAAGTGCGACTAGTATTTTATATAGCGCTATTTTGTATTTTCACTGTATTATTTTTGCACTAGGAATGGTTGAATCTACTTTTTCTGGGTATGAATTAATGAAGGTGATAAGCCCCACGACGGCAATAATTTCACTGTTAATTGCAGGCGTTTTAGCAACCATAAAAAAAGTAAGTCTATATACAAAGAAGTATTGCATCGCAATAGCTACAGTTGCTGCATTGTGTTTTCTATTTATTCAGTTTTCTTTTTTATTGCATATGAAGGTTAATTTCGATCTGGGAAGCCTTGATAACAACCCATTTACTTTATCATTGTACGCCATTTTTATGTTTACTTGTTTTTCAGCAATTACTATCAAAGCTTTTCATAAAAATATAAAAATAAATGAAATGAAAAAAATAAAATTAGTCGTATTTATAGTTGTATTAATCGGTTCAACTGTGTGGCATCAGTCATCTTTGAATCTAGTCAGAACCCAAGATGCTAATGCAAGAGAAAAAATACACTTATTAGAAACAATGATAAACCGCTCTTTGGCTTCACAGAAAAAAGCTCTAGCTAGAATAAAGACTAGAGTAGAAAAAGTTAGTTTTGAAGATTTTATGCGTCTAATTAATATAGACTCAAAAAATTACATTAGTGATTATAATATAATCAAAGGTGTTTTAGTTCTTGATAATGAATTAAATTATATTTCAGGCGATAATTTTTCTAGCAGTTTTTACTTAAATGGAATGCTAGAAAAACCTACAATAAAATTATGGCTTAAAAGAGATATAGAGGAAGTCCAATTTGCAGCTAACTCATTAACTCTAGACTCCGATATACCAATTTTAATGTTTTTAGCCCCTGTTAAACTTGCGAATCAAAGTCGTTTTTATATATTAAATTTACTAGATATGAACTTATTATTAGAGAAAAGTTATTTAAAATATCTTAGTCGGTATGATACATATTTAGAGTTAACTCCAAATGTATACTTTTCAGTAGACTATAAAAATAAAACTCAGTCTGATTTAAACAAGCTAACTAGCCGTTATAACCATTTTATCACTGAAAAAATAAATGTGATGGGTTTAGTTGAACATAATGTCTATACCTTTATCAATGACTATGAAGCAATACACATTGATACCATAATTGATCAATTAATATTATGGTTTACGTTTCTATTTATATTTATTTTTGTACTGGTAGCTGATTCATCAAGAGCCTTAGAGTTTAGTACAAAGCATGATGAATTAACTGGTTTACTGAGATTGAAAGCTTTGGAAGAAGAGTTTCTGCAGCTTAGCTCGGTTAGAGGATATAGTAATTTTGCAACTGTAATAGTTAAACTAGATTTTTATGAAGAGATACATAACTCTTTAGGTTATGAAATCAGTGATAAAATTCTGAAAAAAGCTTCTGAAAGAATAAGTATAAATGTTGACAACCGAGTATTAATTTCTAAGGGAATTAACGATAGCTTTGTTTTATATTTTACAGATACTACACCAGCTATCCTTGAGCAAAAAATTGAGGCTCTAATACTCGATTTATCTAAAGCGTACTGTATAGACACATTTGACTTCAATCTTACTGCAAGTGCTGGAGTGGTATTTTATCAAACCCCCGAATTATTTAATTTTAAGCTTAACCTTCAGCAAGCAAATATAGCCCTTGAAAAATCTACAGAGCTTGGAGGGAATCAAATACACTTTTATCAACAAATAATGGATGATAAACACAGCGAAAAAATTATTATCCGAAATAATTTACACACGGCTCTAAAGAACAACGAATTAGAAGTGTTCTACCAACCTATACATAACTTGAATGGGAACCAAATTGTAGGTGTTGAAGCGCTAGTTAGGTGGTGTTGTAACGGTGAATGGATCTCTCCGGCAAAATTTATCCCTGTAGCAGAAACTACGGGTCAAATAGTTCAAGTAGGTAAACAAGTTTTAAATCAAGTCCTTCACGATATAAAAAAACATTCGCAACTTCAAAATATAGCCGTAGCAGTTAATTTTTCAACCAAGCAGATTATTAAAGACAATTTTTCTATCGACTTACTCCATTTACTTACTCAAAATAACATCACATATAAAAATTTCACTGTTGAAGTCACTGAGTCCTCCTTTCAAGAAAAGACATCTATAGAGAAAACATTACTTGAATTAATTAATTCAGGTTTGAATGTTGCTATAGACGATTTTGGGACTGGTTTTTCAAGTTTGTCATATCTTGCTAATCAGCCCGCGAACATTATTAAAATTGATCGAGAGTTTACTCTTGGAGCGGATAAAGATACGAAAGAACGAAAGCTTTTAGATACCATTATCAAAGTTTGTTATGACTTAGGCAAAAAAGTGGTAGTAGAGGGGGTAGAAGATGAAAAGCTAATTACACACTTATCTAGATATAAAGGTATTAGGATTCAAGGATACTTTTTCTCAAAGCCGCTTCCTGTTGACCAACTTATTGAATATATTCGAGCCATACAATACAAATAATATTAGTAATTTATGTTGTCCTCTAAAGTTTCTAATACATATTTCGATTAAGCTTGTTTTATTTAGTGCTTAATACTAATTCATTAAATATAACCTTAAAATAACTTACTACCTAATGGAAGAACACAGCCATATAAAGTTTTTTTATATGGTTTTTCTAAAAAGTTCAAAAGAACATAATCCTTGAACTCATAGCTATTAACCGCCTTAACTTAAATCAAATCACCTAACAGCCTTTAATATATTTCATGTGCATTTTATAACCAAGAAGTGCTAGCTTAGTGGTAAATTAATTGAAGGAAATAATTATGAAATTAGAGTCATTAGCACTGCACCACGGTTACGAATCTGAGCCTACGACCAAATCGGCAGCCGTGCCTATTTATCACACTTCTTCTTATACATTTGACAACACGCAGCATGGCGCTGATTTATTCGATTTAAAAGTACCTGGAAATATTTACACCCGCATAATGAACCCAACCAATGCCGTACTTGAACAACGTATTGCCGCGATGGAAGGGGGCATTGGTGGGCTGGCCGTTGCCTCTGGGATGGCTGCTATTACGTATGCTATTCAATGTTTGTGTGAAGTCGGTACTAACATTGTCAGCACCAGCCAAGTATATGGTGGGACGTATAACTTATTTGCTCATACACTACCTAGGCAAGGTATTGAAGCACGCATGATTAAAGCTGATGACTTTAGCGCATTCGAGGATGCCATTGACGACAGCACCCGTGCTGTTTTTTGTGAATCTATTGGTAACCCGGCAGGTAATATTGTTGATATTGAGCGTTTAGCACGTATTGCACACAGCAAAGGTGTGCCGCTTATAGTTGATAATACCGTGGCTACGCCGTATTTATGCCGTCCATTTGAGCTGGGCGCCGATATAGTGGTTCACTCACTGACAAAGTATATAAACGGGCACGGTACTGCTATTGGCGGCATGATTGTCGACTCAGGTAAATTTGATTGGAAAGCGAATGCTACACGTTTTGCAATGATGAACGAGCCCGATCCGTCGTACCACAATGTGGTTTATACCGAAGCTTTTGCTGAAGCTGCATTTATCGGTCGCTGCAGAGTAGTGCCACTTAGAAATACCGGCGCAGCGCTTGCCCCTAAAAACGCATCTGACATTTTAATCGGCCTTGAAACCTTAGGCTTAAGAATGGATCGCCACTGCGAGAATGCACAGCAGCTAGCTGAGTATTTAGAAAATCATCCAAAAGTGCTTTGGGTTAATTACGCAGGGCTTAAATCAAGCCCGTATAACGAAATGAGCCAAAAAATTACCAGTGGTAAAGCATCGGGTATTTTAAGCTTTGGTATTGCTGGTGGCCTAGAAGCGGGTACTCGTTTTATTGATGCGCTAAACATGATTTTACGCTTAGTTAATATTGGCGATGCCAAGTCGCTTGCGTGCCATCCTGCGTCAACTACACACCGCCAATTAAATGATGAAGAGCTTGCTAATGCGGGTGTAAGTCGCGATTTAATCCGTTTGTCAGTCGGTATTGAAAACATTGTAGATATAATTGCCGATGTAAGCCAAGCGCTCGATAAAGCTTAAAATTACATTAATTAGAAATGCTTGTTCAGCTTTACTGTAAATACAGTATTGTTTGTTAAAAAGGTTTAGGTTTTCTAAACCTTTTTAGCCATTCATTTAGCTACAGTTTAAATACAGGCGGTAGGCTAAATATTTATTACTTTAACCTAAATAAAATGGGCTAAAAGTAGTGATTTTTCACAATAGTTGATATGTTACAAGTAACATTTTATTTAATTGTGTGTGATGAAAAAAAACAAACGTTCTTCTCTTCAAGATATTGCCGATGCGGTTGGTGTAACCAAAATGACGGTGAGTCGTTATTTACGTAATCCCGAAAAAGTATCAGAGTCTACTCGCACTAAAATTAGTGCAGCTATTGATACGCTAGGTTACATTGCAAATAAAGCCCCTGATTTACTCTCTAATGCTAAAAGTTACTCTATTGGTGTACTAGTCCCATCGTTAACGAATCACGTGTTTGCTCAAGTTATAAAAGGCATTGAAGATGTAACAGGGCCTGCAGGGTATCAAACAATGTTAGCCCATTATGGTTATAACCCTGAAATTGAAGAAAAACGGGTTGAGTATCTATTGTCGTATCACGTTGATGGTTTAATTTTATCAGAAACCACACACACAGACAGAACGCTAAAAATGATTGAAACGTCAGGCGTACCTGTGATTGAAATAATGGATACTCATCACTCTCCTATGCAGCAAGCGATTGGTTTTGATAACGTTAAAGCCGCTTTTGATATGACGACGGCACTTTTAAATAAAGGCTATCGCAATATTGTTTATATAGGTGCAAGGCTCGATGTACGAACACGCCTAAAATTTCAAGGTTATTCAGATGCTATGTTAGCTAAAGGCTTTACGCCTAAAAGTGTGATGACTGATCAAGCTTCATCTTATAGTTTAGGCGCTGAACTTTTACAAAAAGCGCGTACTGACTACCCAAATACTGACTGTTTGTTTTGTACTAATGATGATTTAGCAATTGGGGCTATTTTTGAATGCCAGCGAAACAACATTTTAGTGCCTAGCCAAATAGGGATTGTGGGTTTTCATGGTCATGATATTGGCCAAGCAATGGTGCCTCAATTAGCAAGTGTGATCACCCCTCGTTATCAGATAGGTAATGTTGCGGGAAGAGAGTTGTTGAGCCGCATTAATTCCGATTTGGATACTAGCATGAATTATAAGCAAGTAATTGATACTGGTTATATAGTTCATCTAGGTGAGAGTGTTTAAATACTTAAATTACCTGTGCCTAATTACCTGAGCCTAAATAACAAAAGGCTCAGGTAATTTTTATATGTGTGATGATAACTCTACATACTGTAATTTTACAAAAACAGAGAAATAATCATAGCGACAAGTGCGCCAACAGTACCAATAATAGTTTCCATTACCGTCCACGTTTTAAGAGTTTGCATTTCGCTCAAACCGAGATAGCGACTCGCTAACCAAAATCCTGAGTCGTTTACATGGGAGAGCACAATAGAGCCCCCACCAATAGCGATAGTGACAGCGGCAAGCTGCGCTCCATCAAGGCCTAAAGGCTGAAGCATTGGAATAATTAAGCCACACGCTGTAAGCATAGCTACTGTCGCAGAGCCTTGAATAACCCGCACAGCGGCTGATAATACAAAAGCGAGTATTACAATTGGTAATCCTGAGCCAGCTAAGTAATTACCTAGTGCAGTACCTACTCCTGAATCAACTAATACTTGTTTAAATACCCCACCGGCACCAGTGACAAGAATAATAATTCCTGCAGGTTGTAAGGCACTACCACAAATTTCCATGATTCTAGCATTCGGGACACCGCGCCTTGCACCGAGCAAATAAAATGCCATTAGGCAGGCAACTAAAATTGCTGTAAATGGATGTCCTATAAAGGCTAACCAATTATATAAATCAGAGTCTCTTTCAACAAAGCGACTACCAATAGTATTTAAACTAATCATAATTAACGGCAGAGCAATTAAACCTAATGCTAATCCAAAACTAGGCGTCCCTTTACCAACTCTTTGGTTATCATCGATTTGTTCGTGCTGTGGGAGTTCTACATGAATAGATTTAGAAATAATAGAGCCCCAAATTGGACCTCCTATAATCATTGCCGGTATGGCAGCAATAAGGCCAAATAAAATCATATAACCATAGTCAGCGCCTAATTGAGAGGCAACCAAAATCGGCCCTGGCGCAGGAATAAGAAATGCCTGACAAGATGCTATCCCAGCAAGTAGCCCAATACCAATTTTAACAACGCTGCCACCGCCTTTTCGTACCACAGCAAAAACAATACCGATTAAAAGTACAACGGCTACATCAAAAAAGAGGGGGAGGGCACAAATAAAGCCCGTAAAGGTAAGCGCCCAATTAGCGTTTTTTTCTCCAAAACGGTGTAAAAGTGTGTGGGCAATGCGATCCAGCGCGCCGGTTTCTTCCATTACTTTGCCAAACATTGCGCCTAAAGCGACCACCACCGCTACAAAGCCTAGTGTTCCGGCCATTCCTTTTTGAATTGTAGCGGCAATTATTTCTGGGCTCATTCCTGAGAATAATCCTGCAATCATAGAAACAAGGATCAAAGAGACGACAGCATGTAGTCGTACTTTCATTACTAAAAATAGCAATAAAAATATGGAGCCTACCGCTGTTAGTATTAATGATAAATCTGACATTTTTCCCTACTTATATTCAGTGTGAATTATGATGTTTAGTGTGTGTTTAACTTCACTTTCGTATTTGTTACGGGTAACATGTTACCCGTAACTCAATATAATATATACATTGAAAATAATTAATTATTAAATTAAAGCGAGGGTAAATACATGAGTAACACAAATGTAGGTCGTATTTATATTGTAATGGGGGTTTCAAGCACAGGAAAGTCAAGTGTGGGTGATGCATTAGCAAAGCGCATTGGCGCTAAATTTATCGACGGAGACGACTTACATCCCAAGGCTAATATATTAAAGATGTCATCTGGGCAGCCTTTAAATGATGCTGATCGTGTGCCTTGGCTCGAAAGAATACGTGATGCTGCATTTAGCATTGAAAAGAAAAATGAAGTCGCGGTAATAGTCTGCTCAGCATTAAAAAAGAAATACCGAGAACAAATATGTGATGGAAATACAGGCATTACCTTTTTACATCTTTTTGGTGATTTTGAGCTGGTTAAAAGCCGTATGCAGGACAGAAAAGGGCATTTTATGCCTGTTGATTTACTCAAAAGCCAATTTGAAGCGCTAGAAGTTCCAAAAGAAGATGAGCCCAATGTTATAAATATAGATATTAATAACTCATTTGAGCAAGTAGTCGAAAGCTGTATTAGCGCAACTAAAATGAATACCCACAACAAGTTAAAAGTTTTTAGTTAATCAATTAACTGTTACTTTTAACATTTAAAGGCTTTATTTGTTATGAGTTAGCGTCTGCTCGTGGTGTTTCTAAAATCGCTTTTTTTTCATCTTCAGATAATATTATCCAATCAAAAATTTCTTCGTTAGTACGCCCACACCCGGTGCAGTAACCGCTGCGCCTTTCGCATATTCCTAGGCAATCAGTTTTAAATTTAGATGGTTTTTTGTTTTGATTTAATTGGCGCATTATTAAAGTCCTAACGGTGGAGCAATTTCAAAGCGAGTAGAAAACCCATTACCTTCTTGATTGGTAGCAAGTGTAATGACAGGGGTTTTAGTATCAAGTACAAAGGTGCTGTAAATTGAACTTGCTGTTTCTTTTTGGCTTTCCAACCAACCTGTTTTGGTTAAGCATTGGCGCAATTGCTTAGCCAGTTTTTGATGAGACTTTATTGTTTGCGTTTGTGTTTTAACAGGTGTTTGGCATTGGTAGCTTGCTTGCTCTGACTTATTTAAAGTAACTGTACAGTTTGCTCCAATTATATGAGTATTAGTACGCCATTGATTAGTAAACTGGTTATTTACTTTATCTGTTTTGATTGAATTAAAACCAGACTCATAACCATTTATTAGGTTATTTATGGTGCTGCATTCATCGGGTGTTACTGTGGTTTTTATAGACTGATTCGTTGTAGTAGTGGTTGCTGTAGTTGTAGTCTGATTAGTTTTGCTGGTACAGCCCGCTAAAATAAACGCGACGACTAAAATAAATGCGACAATAGAAGGAGTAATATAGTTTTTCATAGTTCACAGTAACCGATTAATTTAGCCACGCACTATATCACACGTGATTTACTGTAAAAATAAAAAAGCCCATATAAATATGAGCCTCTTTGTTAGTCACAACTAATGCTATTTATGGCGACCTTGCAAGCATTTAACTACATCTTCAAGGGCTAAGCCTTGGCGTTGTAGTAATACAGTCAGGTGATAAATTAAATCAGCAGACTCGTTTGTTAGCTCATCGTTATCGTGTTTCATAGCGGCAAGGGCAACTTCTACGCCTTCTTCACCTACTTTTTGACAACTACGGCTTAAGTCTTTTGCAAATAATGACGCTGTGTAGCTTTTTTCAGGGTCATCATTTTTACGCGCAACAATCACATCTTCTAACTGTGCTAAAAAGCTTAAACTTGGTTTTGATTCATCACCAAAACAGCTTTGTGTGCCTAAGTGACACGTTGGGCCTTCTGGGTTGGCAAGTACTAAAATTGAATCGTAGTCACAATCTGTATGCACAGATACTACGTTTAAGTAGTTTTCTGATGACTCGCCTTTAGTCCATAAACGCGATTTTGAACGCGAGTAAAACGTTACCTTATTGGTATCAAGCGTAACAGCGAGTGCTTCGCTGTTCATAAAGCCTTGCATTAAAATAACACCAGAGCGGGCATCTTGAATAATCGCAGGGATCATATCACTTTTAGCGAAATCGACCTGAGCTTGGTTTTGTTGTGTTACTTGCATAATCTTGCTGCCACTTGGTTATCTGTTAAAAATTGTTTTAGTTCGCCAATGTTAATCACATTTTTATGAAAAACGCTGGCAGCTAATGCACCATCTACTTTGCTTTGTTTAAATACATCAACAAAATCTTGCATACTACCCGCACCGCCAGAGGCGATTAAAGGAATGTCACACAGATCGCGAATTTTACTTAGTTGCTCGTTGTCGTAACCGTTACGAACGCCATCTTGGTTCATACAGTTTAATACAATTTCGCCTGCGCCTAGGTCTTGTACGCGTTTAACCCATTCTTGTGTTTTATAGCGCGTACGGCTTGATGCATTAGGATCGCCGGTTAATTGGTAAACTAAATACTCGCCGGTAATTTCATCAAAAAAGCTGTCAATGCCGACTACAACACATTGCTTACCAAACTCATCGTGTAATTCTTTAATAAGTTCAGGACGCGCAATAGCAGGGCTGTTAATGCTGA
This sequence comes from Pseudoalteromonas sp. APC 3691, assembly GCF_030408135.1. Taxonomy (NCBI): domain Bacteria; kingdom Pseudomonadati; phylum Pseudomonadota; class Gammaproteobacteria; order Alteromonadales; family Pseudoalteromonadaceae; genus Pseudoalteromonas; species Pseudoalteromonas sp. APC 3691. Next base: position 15,374 of record NZ_JASDCB010000075.1, read on the forward strand.
TTTTGTCTGCGCCGCGTTCAAGTACGCGAGCTGCATCGGCAACCGACTTAATACCGCCTGCCACGCAAAAAGGAATATCAATATGGCGGGCAATACTCTCTACCCAATTTACATCGAGTAAGCGTTTTTCAACACTGGCACTAATTTCGTAAAAAACCAGTTCGTCTGCACCGGCTTCGCTGTAAGCTTTTGCCATAGTTAAAATATCACCAACTACTTCATGGCCTTTAAACTTTACGCCTTTGACTACTTGGCCGTCTTTAACGTCGAGACATGGAATTATACGTTTTGATAACATGGGAAAGTCTCGCAGGTAGTGTGTTTATTTTTAAAAATCATAGCTACTATTCTTTTCGTTAATATTTTGCATTAATAACAACACTAAAAACATTATTGTCAGCAAAAAGTCATATTAATAATTACCTACAGTATATATATATCTAAGCGTTATTTATAGGCGAAATATCTTATAGTTAATTACTTTTAAAGCTATTCAGAGGATTGTATAAATAACAAAAAGTGCGTGTTTACGGATGCTAATTACGTGCTGTATTAATGCGTTAACCTATAATGAACGGCTCTAAGCAGCCGCTAACTTAGCGCTTTTTAGGATATACATAGTGAAGCTGTAGGAATATTTGAGTTTTTCAGTTCAGTTGATTTAAGTTATGTATTGTTAAAATTAAATGCTCAACTTAAATTGACTTGTGGTTGGCTGTTATTAGCATGATCATGCTTTTTACTTTTATGTTCATACATTCTTTTATCCGCTTTGTTAAGTAACTCATCTAAGTTTGCTGCTTCGTCGGGATATAACGCATAGCCAATGCTCACTGTAATTAAGAGTTCGTTATCTTGCAACACAATAGGTAACTCAATAGCGTTTAAGTATCTGGTTATTTGTTTTTCTATTTGGTTGACGTTTTCAATATCGGTGCTTATAACAACGAACTCATCCCCGCCAATACGCGCGATACAGTCTGTTTTACGGGTAATATCCTTTAAACGATCGGCTATTACGGTTAATACAAAATCGCCAACTATATGGCCGTGAGTATCGTTTATTGGCTTAAGTTTATCTAAGTCAAAATATAAACAAGCTACTTTACTGTTCTCTTGTTTAGCTTTTCTAAACTCACATTCAGCAAACTTTGTTAGGCTGTTACGGTTTGCAAGCCCTGTTAAATAATCGGTTTGAGCTAGTTTTAGTACTTCGTTTTCAGCGATAATACGCTTTGAAATATCAGAATTAATACCGACTATGCTATCACCATATACTCGGCCATCGGCGTTTATATAACGTATTGTTCCACAGGGCAGTATAATTTTAAATTCAGCATGAAACTTTTCATTGTTTGCTATTGCCTTGGTCAGGCTATTTGTAACACTATCATAATCATCAGGATGAATTGTTTGTGACCACTGAGCATAGTTACTAGAAAAAGTACTCTTTTTAATGCCATAAAGTGTGTGCATCCAATCATCCCAAATAAGCACATCGGTTTTAAAGTTCCATTCCCATATGCCAACATTAGCCGCATCTGCGGCTAATGCCATTCGATGATGCAAATTATCTAGCTCAATTCTAGCTTCTCTGAGCTCAGTAATATCTTCAGCAATACCAAGTAAAAACTTAGCCTTACCTATACTATCTTTTATAATCACCTTGTGAGTACGTAAATAACGAGTTGTTCCATTTATGGTTACGGGTTCTTCGTTAATTGTTAGCGAATTGTTGGAGTTCAATACTTTGCGATCAGCTTTTACAAAAAACTTTGCTTGCTCTGCTGGGAATATATCAAAGTCATTTAGTCCAATAAGCTGTTCTTGTGATTTACCAAGTAATTTTTCAGCGGCTTTATTTACATGACTATAATTTAGGCTCTTAGTTTCTTTAATAAATAAAATGTTAGGTAGGGTATCAAATATAGTTTGTGTAAAGGCTTCTTGGTTTTGAATATCGGTTAAATCTTTAATAGTAGCGACTAAAGGGGGCGTTAGATAACTCGCTTATAGGGTTGATTGCGATTGTTATGGGAAAAACTTGCCCACACTTATTGCACCCCTGTAATAATTGGCTTTTGCCAAAGTTGGATTGATCTTCATTAAATGAATGATAAAACTTTGCATGCTTTTTTGGCAGCAATATAGCAATGTTTTTGCCAATTAACGCTTGTTGCTCAAAACCAAATACTTTTGCAGTTACAGGGTTGGCAAATTCGATAATGCCTTGTCGATCAAAACATATCACTACGTCTTGCACTGTATTAAGTACTGCTTTTAACTTTGCCGATAACAAGCTTCTGGCACGTAATTCCATACTGCCTACTAAAAATAAGCTCAATACTAGCACTACAAATATAATCACTTGGGCAAGTTGTGCACTGTTGTCATTTGCAAGGTAGTATGGCTAGATTCAAATACATACATAGAGAGCATACCAATATAATGCATACCCGAAATAGCACTGCCCATTACCAGCGCTGCTAAGAAGTTAACCCGCTTTTGTTTATTTTGCGTTGTTTGGCGTAATTCATTTATTTTTAAAGCTAAACCCGAAAGTGCTACGGCAACAAATACAGAGAACGTAAACAGAATGGGCTCATAAGCCATATGCGCTGGCATTATCATGGCTATCATACCTACGTAATGCATACTGCAAATACCTAAGCCCATAAGTATACTTCTAAACCATAAGTGTTTAAAACGCTCTAAATTAGGGGATATAACAAAATAACTAGCAAATATACTGGGTAAAATTGAAACTAGTGTTATAGGTATATTGTATCTTACAGGAATAGGGAGTTGGTAGGCTAACATGCCAACAAAATGCATTGCCCAAATACCTGCACCTAAAAAGCATGATGACAGTAGGGTCCAAAAAAGCTTTTCGTTTTTAAGTTGCGCGCCTTTAATACGAGCAGAAAGTAAAAATGAAATATAAGATGCAAATACCGCTGTAAATACAGATGCTAAAACAAGTATGGGGTCATATTTGGCTGTGATCACCGCTGCTTTGAGCATTTCTGGCGTTACAAAATGTAGCGTTAAATGATTAGTCAATGCGGTCCCTCACCTTAATTATAAGCTCTAAGGGCCTATTTATGAATAACTTAAGTATAGTATACAAATATAGTGTTGACCATTAAATGCTTAACTGAAAAATATTACTTTGGGTTATTTTAGTACCGTTAGTATGAGGGTTTTTAGAGGTTTTATAACGGGGAAATAGGGTTAAGCAAGTTGGTTATGTTAAGTAAGTTGCGATATAAAATGAGTTTGTTGGATTAACTATGGAGTTAGCTTTAACGTATTGATAATAAAAGTATGAAGTAACATTGTTTTAATACTTCAGAGGTAAGCACTTTTTAAGTGCATCAGTACTTACAGCGCGTGGGCCATGGCGCTAATAGCGGGGCTGTTGTTAACGCTCGCTATAGAAGAGATATTAATTATGCTGCCATAATCGCTATTTTTCATGTGAGGAGCCACTAATTGACAAAGTCGGCACATGGTAAACACATTCATATCAAATACGCGTTTAAATTGGCTACTTTAATGTCGCAAGGGCTTTATTTACCTGTACCATCGCCGCCAACAGTGTTAACAAGTAGGCCGATGGGCACTTTATTAAAGTTATGAAGCTAGGGGCTGTTGATCTTTGTAGTACATATATCAATCAGCCCACATTGGTAGCCACATCATAGTAAATGCTAAAGCGAGCATTGAATGATAATTTCGTTCAAGCTTTTCATACCGCGTGGCTATCCCT
>NZ_JASDCB010000076.1:0-19132 GCF_030408135.1 Pseudoalteromonas sp. APC 3691
TGTTATCTCCCAAAGCATGGAAGTTATTGTGGTTAAAGAGAATAAAAACACCATTGCCTGAAACTGCTCCAAATATGTCATGGGCGTATCAGGAACTGGCAAAGTTAGGAGGCTGGAAAGATACCAAGCGCACAGGGCGTGCATCTGTGAAAGTGTTATGGCAAGGATGGCTTAAGTTACAAGCCATCCTGGAAGGCTACGATTTAGCAAAATCTCTTGAGTCAGACTTGTGATCAAGAGACAGCCTAAGAGCGGTTTTTCTTTGCCTGAATCAAAGATAACAGGGCAACTTAATAGCGACACGATCCCAGCGGAAAATAGTCAAGCAACAGTCAAGCAGCCATCAAACAAGAAAGAACAAGCTAGCCTACAAGAAAGCATTGATGACTTTGGCGAAAAGCTAGGCGGCGCACGTAAAGATGCATGGGGTGGTTTTAGTGATGCAATACAAGATCAGAAAAGCACGACTGAGTTACCATTAAGCAAAGCATGGCCTGAGCCTAACTACAAAGAGCTTGTAGAAAAAGGAGCTAATGCGGAGTCAGCAGCGCTAATTGCTGCAATGAGAAGTGAAATACCATCAAAGCCACGAGTTGCTCGTAAGGTTGCAAGATGGGCTGAAAAAGTTAATACGTTAAAGTCATTTGCCGCAGACTTAATAAGTGGTGATCGTAACGTAGCAAGCGTTATGCAAAGAATGCGTAATCATAGCTCAAAGCTAGCCGCTGTTGTTGACGCTATACCTTCTATTGCAAAGGCTGATATTGACACCTTGAAAAACGTTGCAGATTACCGAATTTCTTCTGGTAGTTTTTCTATATTTGGCGGTAAAACATACTCGCCTAGCAAGGTATTTTATTTTATAGAGCGTAATGGGCGCCCTGTTTATGATGGCGCTAGCGAAACATTAAGTGACGTACAGGCACTGCTAACTAAAGTAATCAAAGCCGAGCAGACTGACAACGCTAATGCGACAAGTGGCAAAAAAAGCAAAATAAGTGTTTACCGTGATCGATACACTAAAGATATTTATTTAGGATGGAAAGGTGCAGGCGGTGTTTTAAAAATAAAGTCATTTGATGATTTAGGTGCAGCCAGAGATCACCTTAAAAATAATCGCGAAGAAGTCGAGCAAACGCTACAGAAAATAAAAGAAACACCTAGTATGCGTAAGCCGGTTAATGCTGAGCGCATAGGACCAGAACGCTATGCTGAAAATGTAACGCCTGATACGTTTGGTGAAACGTTTGGTTTTAGAGGTGTAGAATTTGGTAATTGGGTAGAACAAGCTAAGCGCCAAAAGAATCTAAACCAAGCTTACGATGGATTAATGGATTTAGCTGAAGCATTAGACTTACCACCAAAAGCATTAAGTTTAAACGGTAAGCTAGGGCTCGCATTTGGTGCGCGAGGTAAAGGTGGAAAAAATCCTGCAGCTGCACATTACGAACCAAACAGCGTTGTTATTAACCTTACTAAAAAAGCCGGTGCAGGTTCTCTAGCGCACGAATGGTGGCACGCACTGGATAACTACTTTGGTAAGCAAAGGCCTAACACAGAGTTTATAACTGAGTCGCCATACACACTATCCACAGATGAAATTCGCCCTGAAATGGCAAACGCTTTTAAACATGTAAGAAATGCCATCGTGCAAAGCGGATTGCCTGAGCGCTCAAAGCAATTAGACACCAGGCGCTCTAAAGCTTATTGGGCAACGACAATAGAAATGACAGCGCGTTCATTTGAAACTTACATAATAGACAAGCTAAGCCAGCAAGGTATAGAAAACGACTACCTTGCTAACGTTCTAGCTGATGAAGCGTGGACAGCGGCAGAGTCACTAGGCTTTGAGTCTAGTAACTCATATCCATACCCAAATAAAGCAGAGCAACAGGGAATAAATGCTGCATATCAAACATTGTTCGACACTATAGAAAGTGAAAACACCAGCGAAGGCATACGGTTATTCTCAAAATCTAAAAACCTTAACACTAGTAAGTCAATAAGCGCTGAGAAAGCCCAGAGTATTGCTGATGAGTTTGTTAAAAGCTTAAAAGGTGCTAACGGGATCACAGTAAGTATATTGGAGGACACCGCTACCGCAGAAAAGCTATGGCGTATGAGTTTGGACGGTGCGACAGTTAAAGGTGCTTACAGCGAAAACAGTAAAACAGTGTATGTGATAGCCGAAAACATCGACAGTGAAAGCGACTTGAAGCAAACCCTAGCGCACGAAACAATAGCGCACGGCGGCCTTGACACTGTTATTGGTAAAGATGCTAAGCAAGCATTTATTGATCGCATAAAAGCTACTAAGGGCCGTAAAGCATTTGAGAAATACTGGAAGGACGCAAACAACGACTACTGGGATGCAAGCCAGGACGTAAAAGCCGAAGAGATATTTGCCCGCTTTGTAGAAAACGAACCCACTAAAGGTGAGCTTAAATATTGGTGGCAAGCACTTAAACGCTTTATACGTGCACAGCTTGATAAAGTAGGCCTGGCTTATAGCGAAGATACCGAACTAACAGCAATGCGTGAAATGCTAGAAAGCATAGTTAAAGGATTTAAAGCGCAGCGTGAGCCAATGACCAGTAGCCAGGCTGAGATGGCTTATAGCCAATCCGATAAGAAATTCAGCCGCACAGCCAGCAATGGCAACAGCCAAACATCAAGCAAAATATCAGAGGCTATAAAAAAAGCAATCAACCGTGAGAGCCGCTTTGAAAAATCAAGAGTGCCAGAATGGGAATCGCTAAACGCCCAACTTCGCGAAACCGATAAAACAGCGGGAAGCAAAATCAAGCGGCAATTATCACGATGGATAATGCCAGGCGGAAACATGCCGGAAACGGTTAAGCAGGCCGTTAGAGGGCGAGATCGCGATGTAGCTGTGCATGAGTTTGATATATCAATGCTGGTAGGGAAGTTAAATTCAGCAATAAAGTCTGCAAATATTAATCCTGATAGGCTTACTGATGATCAGTGGGCTAAATATCACCAGTTTTTAACCGGCGAAAATGATGGCTCTACGCTTGGGCAAAGCGAGCGTGATGCGCTAGTTCTTATGCGGGAACATGTGGACGGCCTGACGCGTGACTATGTATCAAGCGTAAATAATAAGCTGCAGCAGCGATTGGCAGAGGACGGAGTGGCCGATCCCAAAGAAGCTGCTCGCCTTGAAAAAATGTTAGGCAATATAGGGAAATATTTAAACCGTAGTTACAAGGCATTTGACGATAAGGAGTGGTTTAAGAAGATCCCCACCAAAGTTATTGATGATGCCCGTACATACTTAATTAATCAGTATAAGCGAGATGGGAGCACAGCTGAAGAAGCTCAAAATAAAGCGCAGGTTACTTTAAATGAAATAGTAAAAACTGGTACAGCTTATGAAAGCCTGGGCTCGTTTATTGCCGAGAGCAAGCTTGGCTCTAAAGATCTTTCCACTCTAATTCCGAGAAAGGATATATCGCCAGAAATTAGAGCTTTACTGGGCGAATACGCCGACCCACGGATCAACTACGCTAAGTCAGTATCAAAAATGTCCTCTATGATCGCAAGCGACAAGTTGCTAAGTACAATACGCGATATGGGCATCAATAATTTTATTTTTGAAAAAGACACTCGACCGCCAGAGGCAACTGTTCAATTGGCCGGCGAAAAATCTGAGGTTTACTCGCCATTGAATGGCATGTGGACCACGCCAGAAATAAAAGAGGCATTTGAGGATGCAATGGGAGCTGGCGGCGGCGAAGGGTGGCTCGATACAGCGATACGAATTAATGGCTTTATAAAATATGGCAAGACAGTTTTATCGCCAACAACGGCGATGCGTAACGTTATGTCATCTTACTTTTTCACAGTTGCAAATGGTCACTTTAATCAAAAGTATATGAAGCAAGCCGTATCAGCTTTTAATGCGCAAGTTAAAGGTAAGGTTACTGATGGCGAGTCTGATTATATCAAACGCCTTATTAAGCTAGGTGTTTTGTATGACTCAGCAAACGCCGGTGAAATGGTCAAAATGATGACCGACGGAAAGATAAGCCAAATGCTTGAGGGCAAAGGCGGAGCTGCATTTGAAAGCTTGCGATGGCTGACTGACAAGGCGACAGGCTTTTATCGCTTTGGCGATGACTTTTGGAAGATTGTCGGCTTTGAAAACGAAAAGGCAGCACTCATAAGAACAGGCATGCCGCAAGGCGAGGCCGAATCAGTGGCCGCAGAGCGAATACAAGATACCTACCCAACATATAGCCGTGTTGGCAAAGCGGGGGTTTGGCTGTCAAGATTTCCACTAGCCGGCACGTTCGTTTCATTCCCCGCTGAAATAGTTAGAACTACTGGCAATATGATCAAGCTTGCTGCTAGTGAAATTAAATCAGAAAACCCTAAAGTACGCGCTATGGGAGCAAAGCGAATTGTAGGTATAACTATGGCAAGTGGTGGCATGTTTGCTTTATCAGCCCTCAGCGCAGCAATGTTTGGTGTGACGGATGATGAAGAAGAAGCGCTTAGGGATATGACAGCTGATTGGCAAAAAAACTCAACTTTCGTTTATGCGGGTAGGGATAGCGATGGGAATTTACGTTATTTTGATATGTCATTCTTAGACCCGTACGGATATTGGAAGCGCCCTATAGAAGCGATGATGCGAGATCAGCCAGTAGATAAGGCGATAGCATCATCATTAAGCGATATGATTTCGCCATTCTTAGGCGCCGATATAACCGCAGGGAAAATACTTGAAGTGCTTAGCAATAAAAAGCAAAGCGGTGGGCAAGTTTATAAAGAAAACGATACGGCCATTCGTAAAAGTGCAGATATTGCAGGGCACTTAGCATTAGGACTAGCGCCAGGCGCAGTAAATAATGCTTGGCGAATAGGCATGGCGGCAGGTGACGTTAAGCGCTCGACAGGTAAGCCATATAGTTTGCCTGATGAAATGCTGGCACTAATGGGGTTTCGTAGTTCAACATTTGATCCCAAGGTTAGCCTTTATTATCGGACCTTTGACTTTAACAGCTCAATTGCAGAGGCTAGAAAAGAGCTAAGCGGTGTACTAAGAGATCCCAATAAGGTGTCAGATGGCGAGATAAGCGCTGCCAAAGAGCGGGCAAAATCAAAGCAGGAGCAGGCATTTAAGCAAATGTCCCGTTTAATTCAGGCTGCGCAAACTGGTGGGGCAAGCCGCCCTCAAGTTGTTCGAATATTATTGCTCGCAGGAATTAGCAAGCGTAATGTTGGTTTTTTACTACAAGGGCGAGTGCCACCGGTTAATTTATCTGACACATCATATGAAAGCGCTGTGAAACGAGCTCAATTAATAATGGACAATGAATCAGCAAGGGAAATAAGAAGTCGATTTAACCGTATAACTAGTAAGGATTAACTATTTATAATAGCCAACAAAAAGCCCGCGATTAAGCGGGCTTTTTGCTATGAGCTTCGAGCTCTACTTATCCAGCGTTCAACAGTTTCATTTGTATTGATTGCATGAATTACAATACTAGGGTGCTTCTTCGCGAAAACGCGAAATATCTCATCGGCAAAAGCCTGACCAATAGTATCTATTTCACTGAAATCTAACATAACAATCTTGAACTTATCTAAGCTAGACAGTACACGCTTAGCTTGAGATCTAGATACCAGGTTTTCTTTACCCTGGATAGCTAGACGAATAGGTACTACAGTCTTTGAAAACGAAAACTCATCTGCGGGAGCATATTCGTTAAAAACTTGCTGTTGACTAATGTTGCTATCTGACCTAATTTGCATTTCCACAATTGTACCCTCCACATCATGGTTATGTTCAAGTAAAAAATCATGGACACTATCTTTATCATGATTAAAGAAATGCCCAGATGAGTAAATATAAAAATGCTCGAAAACTCTAGAGGTAAAGTAAATACCCTCGCCAGTATGATTATCTGGATCTGTTGTTAACTTACCCTTAGATAGCTCCAATATTGATTCTTTTTCACTGCTAAGGCCTTTTAATCGAGCAATTCTTTTAAATATACCTTCGCCATAATCGTGAACCATTATATCGACTTCACCATCATTAATGCTGGCACAAACTTTCAATTGAGCAGCGTCAGAGTGATCAATTGCATTATTTACCATTTCAGTAAAGCCATAGAAGCAAACGTCGAAAACATTCTTCGGAAGAGTTTCGAAAATATGTTCAAATTTCTCCCATATTACGTGTTCATCGAGCTTATTTTTTGAGTCCATTTCAAATGATTCTATATGAGCTCTATTTCTTCCTAGTTTATATGTTCTTGCGCTAGTGTTCCCATGCGCCTCTATATATCCGCGGTCAATTAAATTATTAATCGTCTTGCCAACGGTTTGCCTCGTTACACCTAGTGCTACTTCGCAGACTTTGGTTAGGTGTGGTACATCTTTAGCTATGAAAGATAGAATTTGTCTTTCGTTCATTGTAAGTTGTTTAACTAAGCAATAACTTTGATGAAGTTCCATTTTAAGCCACTTATCTACTTGGTATGTGTTAATTGTAAATTCAATATACAGAAATAGATATAAAACTACTATATATTTTAATATAAACTTGTAATGAATGATAAAATACCTTGTTAACAAAGGCGCTTTAACTTGTTATGCATGGTTAAATTAACTTATAAGTTTATGTTGTTTATGGAAAACAAAAAGCCCGCAATTAAGCGAGCTTTTACAGAGTTTCGAGTCATCAACCTACAATCATAATGTCGTGCTGTATTATTATTGCCTAATAAAGCTATAATAGGTTTGTTGTTAAGTCTACGACAAATTTGCAAACACCCCTTGAAATACCCACCAACAAGCACAATATTTCAGTCATGGTAAGAACTTCAATTATTCACTTGTGTACCAAAGTGTGTACCAAATAATGAAAGGTAACATTATGACAAATAAAAAAGACATTACAAAACATGAGTTTGGAACGGACGCGGGTAAGATACTCAACTTAATGATTCATTCTCTTTATTCTAATAAAGAAATATTTTTACGCGAACTTGTGTCAAACGCATCAGATGCGGCAGACAAGTTACGCTTTTTAGCGCTATCTCAAGGCGACCTTTACCAAGGTGATGCCGATTTACGTGTTCGTATTAGCGCAGATAAAGAAGCAAATACAATTACCATTTCTGATAACGGTATTGGTATGACACGTGATGAAGTAATAAGCTCATTGGGTACTATTGCAAAGTCGGGTACTGCTGAGTTTTTCAAAAACTTAACGGGTGATCAAAGTAAAGATTCACAATTAATTGGTCAATTTGGTGTTGGTTTTTACTCAGCATTTATTGTTGCTGATTTAGTAACTGTTCGTACACGTAAAGCCGGTGAAACAACCGCTTACGAGTGGGAATCTCAAGGTGAAGGCGAATACACGCTTCAAGAAATTGAAAAAGAAGGCCGTGGTACCGACATTATTTTACATCTTCGTGATGAAGAAAAAGAATTTGCTGACGATTACCGCTTACGTGGCATTGTTACAAAATACTCAGACCATATTTCAACACCTGTACAAATGTTTAAAGCAGAAGTACCAGAGTCTGAAGGCGAAGACGGCGAAAAAATTCCAGCAGTACCAGGTGAGTGGGAAAGCATTAACCGTGCAACTGCATTGTGGACGCGTGATAAGTCAGAGCTTTCTGATGAAGAATACAAAGAGTTTTACAAGCACGTAAGCCACGACTGGGAAGATCCACTTAGCTGGGCACATAATAAGGTTGAAGGTAAAACTGAATACACGAGCCTTTTATACATCCCTAAAAAAGCACCTTTCGATTTATGGAACCGTGAACGTCAAAGTGGCTTAAAGCTTTACGTACAACGTGTATTTGTAATGGATGATGCTGAGCAGTTCATGCCAAGCTACCTTCGTTTTGTGAAAGGTTTACTAGATTCAAACGATTTACCTCTAAACGTATCTCGTGAAATTCTACAAGACAACAAAGTAACGCAAGCTATTCGTAAAGGGTGTACATCGCGCATTATTAAAATGCTTGAGCGTATGGCTAAAAACAAAGCTGACGATTACCAAGTATTTTGGAATGAGTTTGGCCAAGTAATGAAAGAAGGCCCAGCTGAAGATGCGGCAAATAAAGAAGCCGTATGTAAGCTACTACGTTTTTCGTCTACTCATACTGATTCAGAAACGCAAGATGTGTCGCTTGAGCAATATGTTGAGCGTATGAACGAAGGCCAAGACAAAATTTACTATGTAGTAGCTGATACATTTACTTCTGCGAAAAATTCTCCTCATTTAGAGATTTTCCGCAAAAAAGGGATTGAAGTATTGTTACTAAGTGACCGTGTTGACGAGTGGATGATGAGCCACTTAACTGAATTTGCTGATAAGCAACTACAGTCAATCACACGTGGTGATTTAGATTTAGGTAAGCTGGACGACGAAGAGACTAAAAAAGCGCAAGAAGAGTCTGAAAAAGAGATGGCTGGCCTTGTTGAGCGTATTAAAACAGCACTAGGTGATGACGTTAAAGAAGTACGCTTTACGCACCGCTTAACAGATTCTCCAGCGTGTGTTGTAAGCGACGACAACGATATGAGCTCACAAATGCAAAAGCTAATGGAGTCTGTAGGTCAAGCAGCCCCAGAAGCAAAACCTGTGTTTGAGCTAAACCCAGAGCACCAACTTGTTAAGCATTTAAATGACGAACAAGATGAAGATAAGTTTTCACAGTGGTCACATGTTTTATTAGACCAAGCATTACTTGCAGAACGCGGTACACTTAAAGATCCAACAGGATTTGTTACTCGCTTAAACAAGCTAATGCTTGAACTAAGTAAGTAGTTAACTACTTATTTAGTTAATAAAAGTATAAATTATATACTTTAAATAAAAGGGAACGTATGTTCCCTTTTTTAATGCGCTGTAAATACATCAACAACTCATCAATTAGTATAAGTTGCTTGAGTATCGGCGGCGCTTGTGGAAGAATTCAGGCTTTAAAATAAATATCCATACTAGGGGACAATAATATGCGCATTATTCTTTTGGGCGCGCCGGGTGCAGGTAAAGGTACTCAAGCTCAGTTTTTAATGGACAAATACGGTATTCCACAAATTTCTACTGGCGACATGTTACGTGCAGCAATTAAAGAGGGCACGCCATTAGGCTTAGAAGCAAAAAAAGTAATGGATGCTGGTCAACTAATTTCTGACGATATTATTATTGGTTTAGTAAAAGAGCGTATTACTAAAGCTGATTGTGAGAAAGGTTTTTTACTTGATGGCTTCCCGCGTACAATCCCTCAAGCTGATGCGATGAAAGAAAATGGCGTAGTGGTTGATCACGTTATTGAATTTGACGTGGCTGATGAAGTCATTGTTGAACGTATGGGTGGACGTCGCGTTCATCCAGGTTCTGGTCGTGTTTACCATATTGTATATAATCCACCAAAAGTGGAAGGTAAAGACAACGAAACTGGGGAAGACTTAATTGTTCGCGCTGATGATACTGAAGAAACAGTACGTAAACGTTTAGGTATTTATCACGAGCAAACTATGCCATTAGTTGATTACTACCAAGCAGAAGCTGCTGCTGGTAATACTCAATACCACAAACTAGATGGTACACAAGCTGTTGAAGCTGTTAGTTCACAACTTGGTGAGCTTTTAGGTTAATTATAAAAGCACATTAAAAAACCGCCAATTGGCGGTTTTTTGTTTTAAGGCTGTTTAGCATTGCTTAATCAATGCTATTTAATCGGCTTTACAGCGTTTCAAGTTTCTCAATTACGCTGTTATATTCTGGTTCAGTTGAAAGACTACTAACTAATTGTTTATAAATGACGTTATGGCTTTCATCTAAAATAAATACAGTTCGCGTTAATAAGCCCATATCTTTAATAATTAATCCGTATTTTTGGCCAAAATCGCGCCAAACAGAATCTGATAACGTAGTGATTTTATCGATATTTTCAGCTTTGCAAAAACGCTTTTGAGCAAATGGTAAATCAGCACTAATTGTTAGCATTACAACACTTGGAAATTGCGAGGCTACTTTTTCATTGAAATGCTTAGTTTGCAGGCTACAAATACCTGTATCAAGACTTGGCACTACACTTATCAATACAGCTTGGCCTTTGTAATCCTCAAGCGTTACAGGGATGAAGTTGTCATCAACTACTTTGAAGTTTGGCGCGCTATCACCTACTGAGACACCTTTGCCTAATAAAGTTACTGGTTTGCCTTGTGCGGAGACTTTTCCTACATCAAGCGTGTTTTCTGGATAGTCGGCTGCAATAGCCACGGAGCAAAATGCACTCAAAGCAAAGGCAAGTGAACGTAACATAAGGTATTTCCTTTTAAATTAACGCAATGGGCGTCAGTGTATTATACTGCGCTATAGTAACCAAGTGATTAAATCTGCTTGACAGAATAAGGGTTAGCTCTGTGATATAAAAATTGTAACTGGGCTAAACTTTGATTAACATGCAGTTACAAAAGGTATATTTAATAATAAAAATAAAAACCTTTATAAAATGACTTTAATGCTCATGACGGGTTTAGAAATAGAGAGATAATATGTCAACATCGGTATTAATATGTGATGACTCAAAATTAGCTAGACGTCAGCTAGCTCGATCATTACCTGAAGATTGGGATATTAAAGTTGAATTTGCACTTGACGGCGTTGACTGCATAAAGCAGATAAAATTAATTGAACCAGAGATACTTTTTCTCGATTTAAACATGCCAGAAATGGATGGTTATGAAGTATTAATAGCTATGAAAGAACAGGGACTTAATATACTCACTGTTGTTGTCTCTGGTGACATTCAACCAAGTGCACACCAAAGAGTGCTTGAACTGGGTGCTATCGATTTTATTCAAAAACCATGTTCCCCCGAAAAACTAGCCAGCATAATTGAACACCATGGAATTAAAGACAAAGCCATGCGTGAACGTCTCTCTCATTCACTAGGAGAGCAAGTTGACCCTGATGTACGTGATATATACCAAGAACTCACTAACGTTGCTATGGGGCAGGCTGGGGATTTGCTTGCGCGCCTGCTTAATGTGTTTGTAAAGCTTCCAATTCCGAATGTAAATATTTTAGAAGTTAACGAACTCGATATGGCGCTACGCTCTATTGATAATAACGCTGCTACATCGGGTGTGTGCCAAGGCTTTATTGGCGGTGGCATTTCGGGCGAGGCACTATTACTTTTAAATGATTCAAGCTTTAAAGAAATAGCTTCATTGATGAATTATGACGGCGAGTTAAACGACAAAGTTGAACTTGAACTGCTTATGGATATTAGTAATATTTTGATAGGTGCCATTTTAACGGGTCTTTCAAAGCAGCTTGATATGTCATTTAGCCAAGGACACCCCATAGTACTTGGTCAGCACAGAGACGTGTCTGAGTTAGTTAAATCAAATAAGTCACGTTGGCAGCGCACGCTTGCTATAGAGATTAGTTACGGTATTGAAAACCATGATATAAATTGCGATCTCATGTTGTTATTTACTGAAGATTCACTTAAAACTTTGAAGTATAAAGTTGCTTACCTATTAGAAGATTAAGTTATGGCTGCTGATTTAGAAATGAATGAGATCCATTGGTTTATGGATATGTTTAATACCGTTGATGTAGGCCTTGTGGTACTCGATAGGGATTATAAGGTGTGTGTATGGAATGGTTTTATGGAAAACCATTCAGGGCTTCTACCAAGCGCAGTAAAAGATAAAGATCTATTTGATTTATTTCCAGCAATAGACGAAAAATGGTTTAGAAGTAAATCAGAATCGGTTTTTGTTTTAAAAAACCGCTCTTTTACTATTTGGGAGCAGCAGCCATACATTTTTAGATTTAAAAATTATCGACCTATTACTGGTAAAGCTGATTACATGTATCAAAATGCGACATTCATCCCTCTTACTAATACGATGGGTGAAGTTAGCCATATTTGTATTATTTTGTACGATGTGACCGATGTTGCGGTAAATAAAAAAGAGCTTGAAGAGTTAAACAAAAAATTAGAACAAGTTAGTCAAACAGATAGTTTAACGCAGCTTGCAAATCGTGGACATTGGGAAGGTACGCTACGCCAAGAGTTTTTAAGAGTTAAGCGAAGTGGTGGCTGTAGTACATTATTAATGTTTGATATTGATCACTTTAAAAAAATAAATGATGAATACGGGCATAGTTGCGGCGATGAAGCGCTCCGTCATCTATCAAACTTATTACGTACTACACTGCGTGAAACAGATATAGCTGGCCGTTACGGTGGTGAAGAGTTTGTAGTAACTTTACTTGATACAGATAAAGAGGGGGCGACTATATTTGCTGAACGTTTAAGAGTACATATAGAGTCAAATCCAGTTAAGTATAAACATTTTGAAATAAAAATGACGGTGAGCATCGGCTTTGCTGGCAATAGTAATGATTTTAAAAATCATGAGCGTTGGATAGAAGCTGCCGATAAAGCGTTATATCACTCAAAAAATACAGGCCGAAACAGAGTAACAGCCTATACAGATATAAAAAATGACGCTTAAGCGTCATTTTTTATATCTAGAATTTAGGAGTAAACAATACTGTATTTGTATAGTTTGATGAGCCAATCCAATCAGTATGGAAACCAATCAATATGAAAAGCCTTATTGTCCCTTACTATTGTGTTGTATGGCGAGAGTCATCGACTGGACACTGACCAATTATAGAGTCTTCATCAGAAC
This sequence comes from Pseudoalteromonas sp. APC 3691, assembly GCF_030408135.1. NCBI lineage: Bacteria > Pseudomonadati > Pseudomonadota > Gammaproteobacteria > Alteromonadales > Pseudoalteromonadaceae > Pseudoalteromonas > Pseudoalteromonas sp. APC 3691. Next base: position 12,724 of record NZ_JASDCB010000076.1, read on the forward strand.
TTGACTCCTGTTCTAGTTTTACTTTAAAGCCCCATAGCCTATAAAGATGCTTGAGTACTTCTTCGTGCGAGTTTGCTAAAGGAATATTGTTATGAGGCACATAGCGTAGGGTTAGCGAACGGTCACCTCTAATATCAACATCATACACTTGAATATTAGGTTCATGATTACTTAAATTATACTGCGCTGAGAGTGCTTCTCTCACTGCCTTATAGCCGTTGTCGTTATGTATTGCGCCAATCTCTAAATGGGGATTATTAGTATGGTCAATAATAGTAAATAATTTAAAATCACGAATTAACTTAGGCGATAAAAACTGGCTAATAAAACTCTCATCCTTAAAGTTTTCCATTGCAAAATGCAGTGTATCTAGCCAGTTACTACCTGCATATTCAGGAAACCAGCGTTTATCTTCTTCAGTTGGGTGTTCACATATTCTGCGAATATCAACCATCATATTAAAGCCTAAAGCATATGGGTTAATGCCTGAATAATATTTACTGTTATAAGGTGGCTGATAAACTACGTTGGTGTGGCTTTGTAGAAACTCTAACATGAAAGAGTCGGTGAGCTTTCCCTCATCATATAAGTGATTAAGGATGGTGTAATGCCAAAAAGTTGCCCAGCCTTCGTTCATTACTTGAGTTTGTTTTTGTGGGTAAAAGTATTGCGAAATTTTACGTACAATACGTATCACTTCACGTTGCCAAGAATCGAGTAATGGGGCATTTTTTTCAATAAAATACAAAATATTTTCTTGAGGTTCAGAAGGGAAATGGCGGACTTTCTTTTTGGTTTCTTGCTGTTGCTCAGGAATAGTTCGCCATAATTCGTTTACTTGCGATTGAAGGTAGTCTTCGCGCTCTTGTTGGCGTTTTTGCTCTTCAAATAGCGATATTTGTTGTGGACGTTTGTAGCGATCGACCCCGTAATTCATTAATGCATGACATGAGTCGAGTAGGGCTTCTACTTGTGTAATACCATGCTTTTCTTCACAGCGGCTTATGTAGTTTTTAGCAAATACCAAGTAATCAATAATTGAGCCTGCATCGGTCCAGGTTTTAAATAAGTAATTACCTTTAAAAAATGAGTTATGTCCGTAACACGCATGTGCCATTACAAGCGCTTGCATAGGTAGGGTGTTTTCTTCCATTAAGTACGCAATACAAGGGTCTGAATTTATCACTGTTTCGTAAGCGAGACCCATTTGTCCGCGCTTATAATTTTGCTCTGTTTGGATAAATTTCTTACCGTAAGACCAATGACTGTAGCCAATAGGCATACCAACGCTTGAATAAGCATCCATCATTTGCTCTGCGGTTATCACTTCAATTTGATTAGGGTAGGTGTCTAACCTATAGTGAGCTGCAACACGGGCAATTTCACCTTGGTACTCATCTAATAAATCAAAGGTCCAATCTGGGCCATCACTCAATCGTTTATCATTCATAATGCTACCTCGCTTTTGGCTATGCAGAGTTTTGCTGTTGACGACCTTTTTTAAATAGCTCCCTAAAAATTGGGTAAATATCTTCAACGCTTTGAATATGCTGTATGGCGAAATTATTATGGCTGTGTGTTATAGATTCATATTCGCGCCATAGGCTTTGATGAGCACGAGTGGTTATTTCAATATAAGCAAAATAACGTACTGCGCTTAAGAGCTTATTACGTAATATTTCACCACACTGCGGGGTGTCGTCCGCCCAGTTATCGCCATCAGAGGCTTGTGCGGCGTATACATTCCACTCATTTGCGTGATAACGCTCTTTTATTATTTCGTTCATTAATTTAAGAGCGCTCGAAACAATAGTGCCGCCAGTTTCTTGGGAGTAAAAAAACTCTTGTTCGTCAACTTCTTTAGCCTGTGTGTGGTGGCGAATATAAACAACTTCTATGTCTTTATAACTGCGCGTTAAAAATTGATAGAGCAAAATATAAAAACGCTTTGCCATGTCTTTTGTTGGCTGATCCATTGAGCCTGACACATCCATAATACAAAACATCACGGCTTTGCTGGTGGGGTGAGGGCGCTTTTCGTAATTACGAAAACGTAAATCGTAGTTATCAATAAACGGAACCGACTTAATTTGCACTTTTAATGCTGCAATTTCTTTTTGTAATAAAGCAATTGCCGCTTTATCGCTATGTTGCTCATCAAGCAACGCATCAAGTTGTTTTTCAAGCTCTTTTAAACGGCGTTTTTTACCTGCACTCATTGCCACACGGCGGGCAAGCGAGCCTTGAAGAGAGCGGACAATGTCAATATTACTTGGCATGCCGTCGCTACAAAAACCTGCGCGATGGGTTTTCATTTGCACTAACTTATCAAGCTGGTTCTCTTGTAAGTTAGGAAGTTCTAGATCTTCAAACAGTAAATCAAGGTATTCATCTTTTGATATTGAAAATACAAACTCATCTTGTCCCTCGCCCGAATCGCTGGCGTCACCTTCACCGGCACCACCGCCTTGTCCGCCTTTAGGGCGCTCAATTTTATCACCTGTAGAAAACTGATCGTTACCCGGGTGAATTTGTTCTCTATTCCCGCCTTGCCCTTGATGAAATGTAGGTTCGCTGATATCGCGTTGTGGAATAGAAATACTCTCACCAGAGCTTGAATCGGTAACGCTGCGTTTGTTAATCGCATCTGAAACCGCTTCTTTAATTTGTTTTTTATAGCGCCTAATAAAGCGCTGGCGATTAAGCGTACTTTTATTTTTTCCGTTTAAACGCCTATCTATAAAATGCGCCATATTGACCTCCTATATACTACGACTATGAAGGTTATTGCGATTTTCTAACCCGTAAATACCACTCAGAAAGCAAGCGAACTTGTTTTTGTGTATAGCCTTTTTCGACCATACGGTTCACAAAGTCTTCGTGCTTTTGCTGATCCTCTGCAGACGTTTTAGTATTAAACGAAATAACAGGGAGTAAATCTTCGGTATTAGAGAACATTTTTTTCTCAATCACCGTGCGTAGTTTTTCGTAGCTTGTCCATAGTGGGTTTTTCCCGTTGTTGTGTGCGCGGGCACGCAGTACAAAGTTCACTATTTCATTACGAAAATCTTTAGGATTAGAAATACCCGCTGGCTTTTCTATTTTTTCAAGTTCAGCGTTTAGCGCTGCGCGGTCAAATAGCTGTCCTGTATCGGGGTCGCGATATTCTTGGTCTTGTATCCAAAAATCTGCATAAATAACATAACGGTCAAAAATATTTTGTCCATATTCCGAATACGATTCTAAATAAGCGGTTTGCAGTTCTTTACCTATAAACTCGACATATTGTGGAATTAAATAGCCTTTTAAAAAGCTTAAATAACGCTCTTCTATTTCACTTGAAAATTGCTCGCGCTCTATCTGTTGCTCAAGTACATAGAACAAATGCACCGGATTTGCAGCAACCTCAGTGGTATCAAAGTTAAACACACGGGACAAAATTTTAAACGCAAAGCGGGTAGAGAGCCCCGTCATACCTTCATCAACACCTGCGTAATCACGATACTCTTGATACGATTTTGCTTTAGGGTCGGTGTCTTTTAGGGTCTCGCCATCGTATACCCGCATTTTAGAATAGATACTTGAATTTTCTGGCTCTTTTAAACGTGATAGCGTCGTAAATTGCGCCAATGTTTTAAGTGTACCCGGTGCACATGGCGCGTTGTATAGCTCGCTGTGCTCAAGTAATTTGTCGTAAATTTTAATTTCTTCAGTTACACGTAAGCAATAAGGGACTTTTACAATATAAACACGGTCTAAAAATGCTTCGTTGTTTTTATTGTTTTTAAAGGTTTGCCACTCAGACTCATTCGAGTGAGCGAGGATCATGCCATTAAAGGGCAGGGCACTAATGCCTTCTGTGCCGTTATAGTTACCTTCTTGGGTTGCGGTAAGTAAAGGATGCAGCACTTTAATAGGCGCTTTAAACATTTCTACAAATTCCATCAGCCCTTGGTTAGCTAAACATAAGGAGCCAGAGTAGGCGTATGCATCAGGATCGTTTTGGGCAAAGTGCTCAAGCTGGCGAATATCGACCTTACCAACCAGTGCTGAAATATCTTGGTTGTTTTCATCTCCTGGTTCGGTTTTGGCAATGCCTATTTGGTTTAAAATAGAAGGGTAGCGTTTAACCACTCTAAACTGGCTAATATCACCATTGAACTCTTTTAAGCGTTTGCCAGCCCAAGGCGACATAATGGTTTTTAAGTAGCGCGGTTTAATACCGTATTCTTTCTTAAGTACGTCAGCGTCCTCTATTGGGTCAAATAATGCAAGAGGATGGTCGTTTACCGGTGAGCCTTTAATTGAATAAATAGGCACTTGTTGCATTAAATATTTTAGTTTTTCAGCAATGGATGATTTACCCCCACCAACAGGTCCAAGTAAATAAAGCACTTGTTTGCATTCTTCAAGCCCTTGGGCGGCGTGTTTTAAATAAGAGACTATTTGCTCAATGGCGTCTTCCATACCATAAAAATCAGCAAAGGCAGGGTAGCGCGCAACTACTCTATTAGAAAATAACCGGCTTAGTCGTGCATCCGTTGCGGTATCTACCATGTTTGGTTCGCCAATTGCCATGAGTAGGCGTTCTGGTGCGCTGGCGTAGGCAGACTTATCGGTTTTACAAATCTCAAGAAATTCAGCGATACTGTATTCTTCTTCCTGTGCCGCTTCGTATCGTGCTTGGTAATGCTCAAAAATCGTCATAATAACCTCCGAAACCCGCTGTAAAAAGGTGCTTACCTTTTAAAGTCTAGTCACGAATCTGTATTTTTGTGCAATAAAATTAAAAATTTAAGTGAAAAAAGATCATGTTACTAAAAGTGTTTTATTAAATGATGAGGCGCTTGGGTGTGATAAATAAGAAACAAAAAAAGACGCCTAAGCGTCTTTTTTACATTAGCGTTTAAAGGCTAATTAAGCGAAGTTAGCGTTCGCGAATTCCCAGTTAACAAGCGACCAAAAACCTTTAAGGTAATCTGGACGAACGTTACGGTAATCAATGTAGTAAGCGTGTTCCCATAAATCCACTGTAAGGATTGGAGTAACGCCATCATCAGTTAATGGTGTAGCAGCGTTAGATGTATTAACGATGTCTAGTGAACCATCAGCAAGCTTAACTAACCACGTCCAGCTTGAACCAAAGTTATTTACTGCTTTGTCATTTAATGCATCTTTAAACGCATCAAAAGAACCCCATTTAGCGTTGATTGCATCAGCAACTGCGCCAGTAGGCTCGCCGCCGCCGTTTGGAGATAAGCTGTTCCAGTAAAAAGTATGGTTCCAGATTTGTGCTGCGTTGTTAAATACGCCGCCTTCTGATGAACATACGATCTCTTCTAGAGATTTGTTTTCAAACTCAGTACCAGGGATTAAACCATTAAGCTTAACCACGTATGTGTTGTGGTGTTTACCATGGTGAAACTCTAGCGTTTCTTTTGAAATATGTGGCTCAAGTGCGTCGATTGCATATGGTAGTGACGGTAGTTCAAATGCCATTTTTTTATCTCCATCTTCTTTGGTTGATAGTCCATTTGGTAATACGTAATGCCTGTTGAAACAGAGCAGTTACCTATACCAAGCGGTAATATAGTGTTACTATAATTGTTGAGTATTTTACTCAAGTTTAAGCAAACAGCAATGCTATTGCGAAAGACTATTTCAATTGCGGCTTTATTTGCCCATTTTAAGTTATATATTTGTGGTCACGATGAGTTATTTTCAAGACCTAAATATATTTAGCTATCGTTACTTTGAGGTTGTAGATGGAAACCATTGATAAAATTAAACAGCAAATTTCAGAAAACCCAATAATCCTTTTCATGAAAGGGTCACCAAAATTACCAAATTGTGGTTTTTCTTCACAAGCATCGCAAGCGTTAATGTCATGTGGTGAACCATTTGCATACGTTGATATTTTACTTAATCCAGACATTCGTGCTGAGCTTCCAGCATACGCAAATTGGCCAACATTCCCGCAATTATGGGTAGATGGCGAATTAGTTGGTGGTTGTGACATTATTATCGAAATGTTTCAACGCGGTGAATTACAGCCGTTAATTACAGAAACTGCTGCTAAATATAAAGAAGCTGACGCAGAGTAATTTTATTACTCAACCTGCTATCAGGTTATTAAGCTCTTTAAGCACAAAGCCACTTTTTAAGCTGTCTCTTGATCACAAGTCTGACTCAAGAGATTTTGCTAAATCGTAGCCTTCCAGGATGGCTTGTAACTTAAGCCATCCTTGCCATAACACTTTCACAGATGCACGCCCTGTGCGCTTGGTATCTTTCCAGCCTCCTAACTTTGCCAGTTCCTGATACGCCCATGACATATTTGGAGCAGTTTCAGGCAATGGTGTTTTTATTCTCTTTAACCACAATAACTTCCATGCTTTGGGAGATAACA
>NZ_JASDCB010000077.1:0-18566 GCF_030408135.1 Pseudoalteromonas sp. APC 3691
TGCGCATCTTATACAGTATGCCTTCGAGCGTTTTTCTATGGTCGGGCTTATTATAAATTCGACCACTTAAGTACATTACTTTTGATAAGACATTCCATGTCCCGTCTGTTAACATTAATCTTGGCATATAGGTTCGGTGTAAAGTTTTCTGGCGAATTCAATTATACCTTATCTTCATGCTGTTTGTTTTTCATACCACAAAGATCAACACGCCCTAGTTGAGGTTAATTATTATTTTTATAATGCTTAAATACAAAAAAGGCTCGTAAAAACGAGCCTTTAAAAATTATTACCAAGTTAAATTGGTTTAATTTGTACTTATACGTTGAACAAGAAGTTCATTACATCGCCATCTTTAACAATGTACTCTTTACCTTCTTGACGCATCTTACCTGCTTCTTTTGCACCACTCTCACCTTTAAAGGCAACAAAGTCGTCAAAAGCAATAGTTTGCGCACGAATAAAGCCACGCTCGAAGTCGGTATGGATTTTACCCGCTGCTTGTGGTGCTGTTGCACCTACAGGGATTGTCCATGCGCGTACTTCTTTTACGCCAGCTGTGAAATAAGTTTGTAATTGTAGTAATTCATAACCACCACGAATAACAAGGTTAAGACCCGGCTCTTCTAAACCAAGATCAGCCATAAACTCAAGCTTGTCTTCGTCATCTAGTTCTGAAAGCTCAGATTCGATAGCGGCACATACAGGAACAACAATCGCATCTTCAGCTGCGGCAATAGCGCGTACGCGGTCAAGGTATGGGTTATTTTCAAAACCATCTTCAGCAACGTTTGCAATATACATTGTTGGTTTAATCGTTAAGAAGTTAATAGAGCTGATTGCTGCTTTTTCTTCTTTAGTTAGTGCTAGACCACGTAAAGTTAAGCCTTCGTCAAGATGCACTTTTACTTTTTCAAGTACAGCATTTTGCTCTTTAGCGTCTTTATCGCCACCTTTTACTTTTTTTGAATTACGGAAAAGGGCTTTTTCAGCGCTATCCATATCAGCAAGTACTAACTCAGTGTTGATTACGTCAATATCGTCAGCAGGGTCAATAGTGCCTGCTACGTGGATGATGTTTTCATCTTCAAAACAGCGAACTACGTGGCCAATTGCATCGGTTTCACGAATGTTAGCTAAAAACTGGTTACCAAGGCCTTCACCTTTAGATGCGCCTTTTACTAAGCCAGCAATGTCTACAAATTCCATACTGGTGGTAAGAACTCGTTGAGGGTTTACTATTTTAGCAAGTTCGTCTAGACGAGGATCTGGCACAGGTACCACACCTGTATTAGGCTCAATGGTACAAAAAGGAAAGTTAGCGGCTTCAATACCCGCTTTAGTTAGTGCATTGAAAAGCGTTGATTTACCAACGTTAGGCAAGCCAACGATGCCACATTTAAAACCCATAGTAAGATACCTTGTTTAGATTCGTTTAAACGATGTGCTTGAACCCAAGTTATTAGGGTTTAAACGAATGTAGTCTGTTTTGTGCTTTTAACACACCATCTTTTGCAAGTATTTCCATACAACGAACTGCTTCATCAACAGCAGCATCCATCTTTTCTTGGTCTGCTTTGGCCGCTTTTCCAAGCACCCAACCAGTAACCATTTCACGATGTCCTGGATGGCCTACACCAATGCGCAAGCGCATAAAGTCTTTTTGATTTGCCATTTTTGCAATAATGTCTTTTAAACCATTATGACCGCCATGCCCGCCACCTTTTTTTAATTTGGCAACGCCTGGGTCTAAATCCAATTCGTCATGGGCAACTAAAATGTCCTCGACAGGGATTTTGAAAAAATTAGCTAAACTACTGACCGCTTTACCACTTAAATTCATGTAAGTAGTGGGGATCAATAATTTGAATTCTTGGCCTTGAATGATCACTTTGCCTGTAAGGCCGTGATATTTAGGATCGTGTTTTAGAGTGCAGTTATAGCGTGCAGCGATTTGCTCGATGAACCAAGCACCTGCATTGTGGCGTGTGTTTGCGTATTCGGGGCCTGGATTAGCCAGGCCCACAAGCATTTGAATAGAATTCAAGGTTGCGAGACCTTAAATATTATTCTGCTGCTGCAGCGTCGTCTTCAACTGGAGCTGCTTTGTTTGCTTTGATAGTCAGGATAGACTGATCATGGCCTTCGCCTTTAGCTAAATCTACAGAGCTAACGCCTTTAGGGAAAGTTAGGTCAGAGATATGAACTGAATCGCCAACAACAAACTTAGAAACATCTACTTCAATGAATTCTGGAAGTGCTTTTGGAAGACACGTAATTTCAACTTCAGTTAACTGGTGAACAACAGTTGCGCCAGCTTTAGTTACAATCTCTTCACCGATGAAGTGTAGAGGAACTTTAGTTTGAAATTTATGAGTAGCATCTACACGTTGGAAATCAAGGTGAGTAAGCTTAGGCTTGAATGGGTGACGTTGGATATCTTTTAAGATTACTTCAACAGCTTCGCCATCAACGTTAAGCGTAAGGATATGCGTGTAGAAACCTTCGTCTTCTTGAGCTTTGATCATATCTTTATGAGCAAAAGTAAGAGATAAAGCTTCTTTATCAGCTCCGTAAAGGATTGCAGGAACTTTGTCTTCGCGACGTAGGCGGCGGCTCGCACCAGTACCAGTTTCTACGCGAAGTTCAGCGTTATACGTATAAGTTTTGTTAGACATGATGTCTCCAGTTATTTAAATGTGTAGGGCCTTTGCGACCAAGGTCCCTAGCCAAAAGGCGCGCTATCATACCACCACGCCCAGATAAAATAAACATCGCTTACAAAAAAAGCGCCAAAAGGCGCTTTTATATTCAGGAATGTTTAATTTTAGTGTTCAAACATCGCTGAGATAGATTCTTCGTTACTAATACGACGAATAGTCTCTGCTAACATGTCAGCAAGCGTAAGTACCTTAACTTTATCAAGGGCTTTAAGCTCATCAGATAGCGGAATTGAGTCAGTTACAATTACTTCATCAATCATTGAGTCACGTAAGTTTTCGGCTGCTTTACCTGAAAGGATAGGGTGTGTTGCGTATGCAAATACACGCTTAGCGCCATGTTCTTTAAGTGCTTCTGCGGCTTTACACAATGTACCACCGGTATCAATCATATCATCTACGATAATACAATCACGACCTTCAACGTCACCAATAATGTGCATTACTTGAGAAACATTTGCTTGAGGGCGACGTTTATCAATGATTGCTAAATCGGTATCGTTTAGTAGTTTTGCAATTGCACGAGCACGTACAACACCACCAATATCTGGAGATACAACAACGACGTCTTCAAAGTCGCGTTCTTTCATATCTTCAAGTAATACAGGGCTGCCAAATACATTATCTACAGGTACATCAAAGAAGCCTTGGATTTGTTCAGCGTGTAAATCAACCGTAAGAACACGGTCAACACCAACACTTGATAAGAAATCTGCAACAACTTTAGCGGTAATTGGAACACGAGCAGAACGTACACGACGGTCTTGGCGCGCATAACCAAAATAAGGAATGACGGCAGTAATACGACCTGCAGATGCACGACGTAGAGCATCAACCATAACGATAAGTTCCATCAGGTTATCGTTTGTAGGGGCACAGGTTGATTGCAAGATAAAAACGTCCGAGCCACGAACATTTTCATTTATTTGAACACTGATCTCACCGTCGCTAAAACGGCCAACAACAGCATCGCCTAATTCAATATATAAACGTTTTGCAACTTTTTGAGCTAACTCAGGTGTTGCGTTACCAGCGAAGAGCTTCATGTCAGGCACGGTAGGGTTCCTCAGGCACTGAATATTTGGACTAACGGGCAATGATAAATACCACTGCGGGTTAACTTATGATTACTTGTACGTTACTTCATTGATCGAATATGGCGGTTAACTCCGTATGAGCAGGTGAGACATTTGCGCTTGAAGCCACAAAACCCTGCCAAGTATGGGGGAGATTTTCAAGTACATCTTGTGCTTGAACTTGACTAGCAAATTCGACAAAACAACATGAACCTGTTCCGGTCATCTTCGACGGTGCGTATTTTAGCAACCACTGGAGGGTTTTTTCAACCTCGGGGCAAAGCTTTTTAACTAAAGGCTCACAATCGTTGGTTAAAGTATGGTGTTTCCAATCGCCTATTATTTTTGGTGTGTCGCGTTTTAAATCTGGATGTGTAAATATTTTTGCGGTACTTACATGTTGGTTTGGGTGTACAACGCAGTACCATTTTTGTTTAAGTTTTACTTGGTGTAATTTCTCACCAATACCATGCGCTATGGCGCTTTGCCCTTGTATGAACACCGGAACATCAGCCCCTAATTTAAGTCCTAATTGGGCTAGGATTTCTAAATTTAGTTCTAATTTCCATAATTTATTTAGGGCTAATAAAGTACTTGCAGCGTCGGATGAACCACCTCCAACACCTCCGCCCATCGGTAAGCGTTTAATTAAATTTATTTTTACACCCAAAGAGGTTTTACTGTGTGTTTGTAATAATAAAGCCGCTTTATAGATGAGATTATCATTTAGGGGTATGTCTTTAGTATCACCACCGACAGAAATACTGCCATCCGTTGTTAGTTCAAAATAAAGCTCATCACCAAAATTTAAAAAAGTAAATAAGGTTTCGAGTTCATGATAACCATCTTCTCGGCGAGCATTAATATGTAAAAATAAATTGAGTTTTGCCGGAGCAATCAGTGAAAAAGAGGTTTTGTTGTTCATATTTATTTAAATTGCCAATCGTAGAGTTGAATTTTTATTTTTATTTGTTGATGCTTTAACGTTAGTTTGGTTGGTAACCAATAGCCTGCGTTTTGTATATAAGTGCCGTAATCTATTTGCCATTTTTTACCTGTGTTATCAAACCATAACACTTGCTTTGCACGGCCTAGCTCATCAACGACTAAGCTTTGATCGTCAATGGTGCCTTTAAGCCAATTGTCGGCGTTATCAACCGGGAGTGTAAACCCCGTTAAACGCTTTAAAAGCTCTGCAGCATTAGTATCAAAGTACTCATCGCCGTCAAACTCTAATTCAGCACCATTTGCTGTTTGTTTAAGCGACAAAATACGTGTACCAATAAAGGTAGTTAGTATTAAATTATTGGAATTTGTTGTTTGCTGCCAATTTAAGTTTGCAGATTGACGCTCTTGTGGACTAATAAACGCGAGTTTACCCTCGACCTGCCAAGTTTTTTGAGCAGCTAAACGTGGTTTCCAATCATCATAAAGTGTTGTTTTTGTATCAATTTGATGAGCACAGCCACCTAAAAACAAAAAAAACATGAATAAAATCAAATATTGTCGAATCAAATGTTGTTCCTTACTTTCCATATTCCGCTGATTTTTGGTAAAATTACCGCCTTTGAAGTAGGGCTCAGCAATATTTGGCAAATATGACCATAATAGCACTAGGTATAAATCACAAAACCGCATCCGTAGAATTACGTGAAAAAGTGGCTTTTTCGCCTGAGCAAATTTCAGAGGCGTTGCAACAATTAAGCGGCCATGCCGACTTTAATGAAGCGGTTATTGTATCTACCTGCAATCGAACCGAGATCTATTGTAGCCTCGCTCAGCAAAATTCCCAAACACTGTTGACTTGGCTTGCCAGTTTCCATGGTTTGGATGAACATGAACTGAGTAATAATATTTATTGTCACGAAGGTAATGACGCTATTAACCACTTAATGCGCGTAGCGTGTGGGTTGGATTCTTTGGTGTTAGGGGAGCCGCAAATTTTAGGGCAAATAAAACAATCGTTTTTTAGCGCTAAAACCCACGATGCTGTAGGTGTTACTTTTGATAGATTGTTTCAAAAAACATTTTCGGTGGCTAAACAAGTTAGAACCGAAACAAATATTGGCGCAAGTGCTGTATCGGTTGCATTTGCAGCTGTTAATTTAGCAAAACATATTTACGGCAAGCTTGATAAAACAAACGTTTTATTAATTGGTGCGGGTGAAACTATTGAACTGGTGGCCAAGCATTTATATCAAAATGAGCCACAAAACATTACCGTTGCGAACCGAACTATTGAGCGAGCTCGAAGCTTAGCTGACGAAGTGTCGGCGGATGTAATTGCTTTAGCGCAATTGCCAGAGCGTTTACATAAAGCCGATATAGTGATTAGTTCTACCGCCAGTACTTTGCCTATTATTGGTAAAGGGGTGGTTGAGCAAGCGCTTAAGCAGCGCCGTCACAAGCCCATGCTATTTATAGATATTGCGGTTCCGCGCGACATAGAAAGCCAAGTAGGTGAGCTAGATGCTGCCTATTTATATTCCGTTGATGACTTACAAACCATTGTAAGCGAGAATATGGCAGCGCGTGAGCAAGCTGCACAGCAAGCGCAAATAATTATTACTGAACGCACCAAAGAATTTGCAATGTGGATGCGCTCACTCGATTCGGTAGATTTAATCCGCCATTATCGAAATGATGTACAAACAATTAAGTCAGAACTTGTAGAGCGTGCTGTTAGTCAGCTTAATACAGGTAAAGATGCAGAAAAAATTATATTAGAGCTCGCCAATAAATTAACCAATCGCTTAATGCACGCGCCTACCCGTGCAATACAAGACGCAGCGAAAAAAGGTGAAGTGGCGCAGCTAAACCAGTTGAAAAAAATGTTAGGTATTGATCAGGAATAACCGTTAAATGAAAGAGTCTGTTTATAATAAATTAGAAACCTTAGTAGAGCGTTACGAAGAAGTACAAGCGCTGCTAAGCGACCCGTCGGTCATTAGTGATCAAAATCGTTTTCGTGGGCTTTCAAAAGAATATTCTGAGCTTGAAGAGATTGTAAAAACGTTTTTAACTTACAAAGAAACGCAAGATGATTTAGCCAGTGCAGAAGAAATGCTTAAAGATTCTGACCCTGAAATGCGTGAAATGGCGCAAGAAGAATATAAAGAAGCTAAAGCGCAAATTTTGGTAATTGAAGATCAAATTCAAGTATTAATGTTGCCAAAAGATCCACGAGATAATAACAACGTATTTGTTGAAGTACGTGCTGGAACAGGCGGTGATGAAGCGGCTATTTTTGCTGGCGATTTATTTCGTATGTACAGTCGTTATGCAGAAACTAAAAAATGGAAAGTAGAAGTTGTGAGCACCAATGAAGGTGAGCACGGTGGTTACAAAGAGGTTATTGCAAATATTAGTGGCGAAGGCGTTTACGGTCAATTAAAGTTTGAATCAGGTGTACACCGCGTACAACGTGTGCCAGAAACCGAGTCACAAGGGCGAGTTCATACCTCTGCATGTACTGTTGCGGTAATGGCGGAAGTACCAGAAGCCGAAGCGATACAAATTAACACAGCAGATTTAAAAGTTGATACATTTCGTGCATCGGGCGCAGGTGGTCAGCACGTTAATAAAACAGATTCTGCTATTCGACTTACACATATACCTACTGGTGTTGTAGTTGAGTGTCAGGATCAGCGTTCACAGCATAAAAACCGCGCTAAAGCGATGTCGGTACTTGCAGCACGCTTGCAACAAGCTGAAGATGAGAAACGCCATGCGGCAGAAGCATCTGAGCGTCGTGATTTAGTAGGTAGTGGCGACCGTTCTGAGCGTATCCGTACTTATAACTACCCACAAGGTCGTATTACCGATCACCGTATTAACTTAACACTTTATCGTTTAAATGAAGTGGTAGCGGGTGATTTAGGCTGTGTTATTGACCCATTAATGCAAGAACATCAAGCTGACTTATTAGCGGCTATGGGCGACGAGTAGTCGTGAGCCAAACTCTTGAACAAGCTATTGCTGCAGGCGCTAATTTATTAGCACCTAGCGGCGAAAGTGCTAAATTAGATGCACAAGTTTTACTTTTACATATTCTTCAAAAACCTCACAGTTACCTTTTCACTTGGCCAGAGCATGAACTTAACGCTGAGCAACAACAGCAATTTAATACATTTTGCCAAAGGCGTTTAAACGGTGAACCTGTTGCACATATTACGGGGCAGCGTGAGTTTTGGAGTTTATCGCTTGAAGTTAACGCAACAACCTTAATACCTCGACCAGATACCGAAACGCTAGTAGAACAAGCACTTGAAGTGACTGTACCTGCTACAGCTAAAGTACTTGATTTAGGCACCGGTACTGGTGCAATTGCGTTGGCACTGGGTAGTGAAATGCCTAATTGGCAAATTACTGCAGTAGATAGAGTAAGCGATGCTGTTGCACTTGCTACACGTAACCAGCAGCGATTGGCGATTAACAACGTACACGTTAAGCAAAGCAACTGGTTTAGTGAGTTGCACGGTGAAAAATTCAACCTAATTGTCACTAACCCACCTTATATTGAAAGCAGTGATATACATTTAAATCAGGGCGATGTGCGCTTTGAGCCTTTGTCGGCATTAGTGGCTGATGATTGCGGAATGTCTGATATTAAACAAATAATTACACAATCACGTGACTATTTGTTATCTAGTGGCTATCTTTTAATAGAACACGGTTTTGAGCAAGGTGAAGCTGTTCGTCATTTTTTCAAAAAAATGGCATTTGTTAATATTAAAACAGTGAAAGACTTTGGTAATAATGACCGTGTAACGTTTGCACAGTGGCCCTAAAGAATAATAATTGCTTACTAGTGCGTTAAATAATGCCATGAAGGAATTTCGACTATGATGGGTGATTTTTTATTTTCAGATGAGCCAGAAGAACCAATCAATGAGATTGAACTTGGTACCTGGAAAGTCTTAATCGTTGATGACGAACCTGAAGTTCATGCTGTTACAAAACTAGCGTTGAGTGATTTTGAGTTTCAAAATAAACGTTTAGAATTTATCAGTGCTTATTCGGGAGCTGAAGCCAAAGAGCTTATAAAAGAGCATCCGGATGCCGCAATTGTGTTACTTGATGTTGTAATGGAAACCGACGACGCTGGTTTGCAAGTTGCTAAGTTTATTCGTGAAGAAGCTAAAAATAATCATATTCGAATTATTTTAAGGACAGGTCAACCTGGTCAAGCCCCTGAACGACAAGTAATTATTAATTATGATATTAACGATTACAAATCGAAAACGGAGCTAACGGCTCAAAAATTATTTACAGTCATTATGTCAAGTCTTCGCTCGTACCGCGATATTATTTCAATAGAGCAGTCACGCGAAGGGCTTGAGAAGATAATTATAGCGTCTCGTGATATTTTTTCTGCGCATTCAATAGAGCACTTTATTGAAGGCGTTATGCAGCAATTAACATCTTTATTGGGTATTGCTGATCAAGCTATGTATGCAACTACTTTAGTTGCACAAAACCCTGAAGCACAAAATAATAAAAAGCTAATTGTTTGCTCGGGTACCGGTGATTTTGAAAAAAGTGAAGGTAAAGAGCTCGATGAGGTATTACAAGCTGAACAGTTAAGTGCGTGCCATCAGGCGCTTAATGAAAAAAGTATTATTTATAAAGATAATTACTTATTTGCGTATTGTAGCAGTGAGTACAATCATAATTCGATGCTGTTTATATCGGGGATCCCAAAGGATTTGACAGATACTCAGCGTCATTTAATCAAGATTTTTTCTCAAAACGTGCAACTTGCGTTTGAAAATGTACAGCTCCAATCTGAAATAGAAGCAACGCAACAAGAGCTTGTTTATAGGTTAAGTGAAGCGGTAGAGCAACGATCAACCGAGACAGGCAATCATGTTAAGCGTGTAGCGCATATTTGTCATATTTTAGCTCAGGGTTATGGTTTATCTAAGCATGATGCTGATTTAATAAGATTGGCGTCGCCTCTTCATGATGTAGGTAAAGTGGGCATTCCTGATGCGGTATTAAATAAACCAGCAAAGTTAGACGCCCAAGAATGGGAAGTGATGAAAACCCACACTGATAAAGGCTATACTATTTTAAAAGACTCGCCTCATGAAATTGTGAGTACAGGTGCAATTATTGCAAAAGAGCATCATGAAAAATGGGATGGTTCTGGTTACCCAGAAGGTTTAAGCGGTAATGCAATCAATGTATTTGGTCGTATAGTTGCACTTGCTGATGTATACGATGCACTTCGCCATAAACGATGCTATAAAGAGCCTTGGACTTTGCAAAATGTAGTTGATGAAATTAACGCTCAAAAAGGTACTCATTTTGAACCAAAATTAGTTGAAGTATTTAACGAGAAGCTTGATGAGTTAGAAGCGGTTCTTAACCGTTTTCCTGATTAAATTTTTATAAAACAGAAGTACAGGGGCATATGGATTATTTAGCAGTAAAGCATTCACACATGGCAATTGCGATGTTGAGTGTAATTTTATTTTATGTTCGCGCTTTTTCGCGAATGGGTAGTGGCAATATAGCAAAAAATAAAGTGGTAATGATTGGCAGTCACAGTATAGATACTTTGTTATTAGTGTCTGCACTTACGCTTATATTTATGGCTAAAATAAACCCATTTGAACAATATTGGCTATTGGAAAAAATAGTTTTAGTGGTTATATATATTGGTATTGGGGCTAAAAGCGCCAGACAAACTAAAATGACGGCTAAAATTGCTTACATTTTGGTTAATACCGCTGTTATTTTAGCGATAGGTTATTTAGCGACGTCTAAATCAGCTTTTTTGCTTTAAGTAATACCTGACTATTTGAGCTTTATAATTATTTTATAAAGCTCAAATAAGACTCTCTCTCAGAAAGTATTCAAAAACATCTCTATATTGGTATATAGCTTTAAAGTTAGGTAAACTACGCCTTCGTTTTCTAAAATGTTGCAGTATTAATGACTACCCTCGGGTTTGACGAACACGATGAATCTTATCTTGATGATGCTTACGATGAATTTACACCTCCAGCGATTTACCGCTGTATTAAAGCAGAGTCAAAATGGGACCCTCAGATAGATTTAACACCATGTTATGAAACTTTAACTGACTTTGAACAGCAAATTTCAGCGCTGTGTTTAAAAGTGAGTGATGAGCACGATCGCTTCGAAAAATTATTAGATATGTTTTACAGCGATTGGCTATTTAGTGCCTCAGGCTTAAAAGTGCCAGAATACAAATTAAATACATTGAGCTATACGCTTTCTATGCGTAGTGGCTCACCAACAACGCTTGCAATTATACTTTGTCACTTTTTACAACAAGCTAACTTTGATGCAAATCTTAGTCTTACGCTGGGTGATGTTGGTGTTCATGTGGCGATAAGTGATGAAGAGGGCTACATAATTGAGCCAAGCAGCGGGCAACAAAGCTGGTATATCATCCCTGAAAACGCAGATGAAGATGATGGGCAAGAACAAGAGCCTTTAGAGTTAATTTTTGATGACGAAGTATATAAGCTATTTTTAGCTCAGCAAAAATGGTCTTTCATTAGCGAAAACAAATTTGGTCATGCTTTGACCTGTGTAGAGATGCTAATGGAGCTAATAGGCGACGACCCGTATGAGAGACGCGACAGAGGTTACTTATTAAATCAGCTCGGTTGCCCTAAAATGGCACGTGATGATTTACAGTTTTTTATCAATGAGTGTCCGGACGATCCTGCAATAGAGATAATTCAACACCAGATAGAAGAACTAGAAGATAATAATAAAACGCACCATTAAGAATAGGAATAATTATGGTTGAAACTCAAAGCGCATTAATTACAAATGATGCCGTTGTGCTTGGTTTACTTGCTGTTATTTTGGGGTTTATTTTTAAAACCTCAAACAGTGAACGTCCAGCTTTAAAACGATTTTATAAATATGTACCAGCTTTACTACTGTGTTACTTTTTACCTTCGTTATTAAATACATTTGGTATTGTAGATGGTAACAAATCCAATATTTATTATGTGGCTTCACGCTACTTACTGCCTGCTTGTTTAATACTGCTCACCATTAGTATTGATTTAAAAGCGATTATTAATTTAGGTCCTAAAGCGCTCATTATGTTTTTAGTGGGGACATTAGGTATTGTTATCGGTGGGCCATTAGCTATTTTAGTAGTGAGTGCATTTGATCCAAGTATTGTTGGCGGGCATGGACCTGATGCCGTATGGCGCGGTATGACAACCGTTGCGGGTAGCTGGATCGGCGGTGGTGCTAACCAAGCATCAATGAAAGAAATGTTTGAAGTTGGCGGTGATATATTTTCTGTAATGATTACAGTAGATGTAATAGTCGCGAATATTTGGATGGCTGTTTTATTGCTAATGGCAGCAAACCACAAAAAGATTGATGCAGCTACGGGTGCCGACACGAGCGCAATTGAAGATCTGAAAAAACGGGTTGAAGCCTATCACGCAGAACATGCACGCATTCCTACTCTTAACGATTATATGACGCTGCTTGCAATTGCATTTGGTATAACAGGTTTAGCACATTTTTGTGCTGACTTTTTAGGTCCGTACTTTGGCACTACTTATGAATGGGCAAAAGAATATAGCTTAAACAGTAAGTTCTTTTGGCTAATAGTTATATCGACAACGATTGGTATAGGCTTATCGTTTACTAAAGTTAGACAAATAGAAGCGTTTGGCGCTTCAAAGGTAGCCTCTAGTTTTTTATATATTTTAGTCGCATCAATTGGTTTGCACATGAACGTAACCGCTATCTTCAATAACCCTGGGTTATTTTTAGTTGGCGCAATTTGGATGTTAGTGCATGCAAGTATAATGTTACTCGTGGCTAAACTTATTAAAGCTCCGTTATTTTATATGGCTGTAGGCTCTCAGGCTAATGTGGGCGGCGCAGCGTCTGCACCTGTTGTAGCATCAGCGTTTCACCCGTCATTAGCGCCAGTTGGCGTTCTGTTAGCTGTACTTGGCTATGGTGTGGGTACTTATATGGCTTATATTTGTGGATTAATGATGCAAGCAGTTGCACCGTAAGGAATTTAAATGAAAGACCAAATTATTAAAATTAATGAAATTGAGCTAGCAAACAACAAACCGTTTGTATTGTTTGGTGGTATTAACGTATTAGAATCTCGCGATTTAGCTATGCGTGTTGCAGAGCATTACGTAGAAGTAACGACTAAATTAAATATTCCTTATGTATTTAAAGCGTCATTTGATAAGGCTAACCGTTCTTCAATCAATTCGTACCGTGGTCCAGGTATGGAAGAAGGTTTAAAAATATTTGAAGAGATTAAAAACACGTTTAAAATTCCACTTATTACTGATGTACATGAACCGCATCAAGCAGCGCCTGTTGCTGAAGTTGTTGATGTAATTCAGTTACCCGCTTTTTTAGCACGTCAAACAGATTTAGTTGTGGCGATGGCTAAAACAGGTGCAATTATTAACGTGAAAAAACCACAGTTTTTAGCGCCACATGAAATGCGCCATATCATTACTAAATTTAATGAAGCGGGTAATAATAACATCGCACTTTGTGAGCGTGGCTCTAGTTTTGGTTATAACAACCTAGTGGTTGATATGCTGGGTATGGATGACATGAAAGCAATGGCGCCTGTTATTTTTGATGCAACACATGCACTTCAGCGCCCTGGTGGCCGAGCTGATTCTGCTGATGGTCGTCGTGCACAAGCAGCAGAGCTTGCACGCAGCGGTATGGCGCTAGGTATTGCAGGTTTATTTATTGAGGCGCATCCAAACCCTAACGAAGCTAAATGTGATGGCCCATGTGCGCTAGCGCTTAGTAAGTTAGAGGGGTACTTAACGCAAATGAAAGCGGTTGATGATTTAATTAAAAGCTTTGCTCCACTTGATACAAGTGCAAGCGATTTATAATTAAGCATGATGTTTATCAAAGAGCGACTCAGGTCGCTTTTTTTATGCCTTTAATATACACAAACTTATATGATGTATATAATCTCACGCATAAGAAAAACTAATTCTAAGCTTGGTTATTATGTCAAGACGGGTACCTCCACTAAACGCATTAAAGGCCTTTGAAGCGGCTGCGCGTCATTTAAGTTTTACTAAGGCAGCAGAAGAGCTTTATGTAACGCAGGCGGCAGTAAGTCATCAAATAAAAACACTTGAAGAGCATTTAGGTTTAAAGTTGTTTTTACGTAAAAACCGCTCATTATTATTAACTGAAGAAGGCCAAGGCTATTTTTTAGATATAAAAGAGATTTTTACTCAGCTTATTGATGCCACTGAAAAGCTATTAGCCCGTGGTGCTAAGGGCTCATTAACAGTTAGTCTAACACCCAGTTTTGCTATTCAGTGGTTAGTGCCTCGTTTAAGTTTGTTTAATGAGTTGCACCCTGAGATAGATGTGCGAATAAAAGCGCAAGATCAAGATGAAAACTCACTGACTGATGACGTAGATATTGCTATTTACTATGGAAGAGGTCATTGGAATGGCGTACAAGCGTACAAACTTCATACTGAATATTTAGTACCACTTTGTAGCCCTATGTTATTGAGTGGGCCAAAGCCGCTTGACCAACCAAGTGATTTAGCGCATCACACCTTATTGCATGACACCACACGAAAAAACTGGAAAACGTGGATGAAAACTGCAGGTGTGCGTAACATCCAGGTAAATCAAGGGCCTATTTTTAGTCACTCATCAATGGTGTTACAAGCTGCAGTACATGGGCAAGGTGTGGCAATTGGTAATAGTGTATTAGCTAAACCCGACATAGATGCAGGGCGTTTGGTTATTCCGTTTAATCACAGTCTAGAAAGTAAAAATGCATATTACTTAGTGCTTCGCGAATCGCAAACAGAGCTTGGTAAAATAGTTTCGTTTAAAGAGTGGATGCTGAGCTTAGTAGAGCATGAGCAAGAACATGAGTATTAATAATGATTGAATGGTTTAAAAGCACCGCACAACCTGCAATTGCACAGTTTATATTTGCGCATGGTGCAGGTGCCGGTAGCGATTCTGACTTTATGCAACACATGGCAAAATTAATAAGCGAGCAAGGTGTTGATGTTGGTTTATTTGATTTTGAATATATGCAAGTTGCCAAACAAACCAATAAACGTAGGCCTCCTGAGCGAGCGCCAAAACTACTTATTTATTATGAGCAAGTGCTAACGAAGGCGCAGCCAGATTTACCGTTATTTATAGGCGGTAAATCGATGGGCGGACGCATGGCATCAATGCTTGCTTGCAGCACCGAGCAAAAACTTTCGGGTGTTATTGCATTTGGTTATCCATTTCATCCGCCGGGTAAGCCAGAAAAGTTACGCACCGATCATTTTGCTGATATTGTTTGCCCTTTTTTAGTATTACAGGGCGAGCGAGATACATTTGGTACACGTGAAGAACTGCTTACTATGGAAATGCCAAAACAGCCTTTACTCACATGGCTGCCTGATGGCGATCATTCATTAAAACCACGTAAAAAAAGTGGTGTAACTGAACTGCAAAATAGAGGAACAGCAGCACTAAGTGCCGTTGAATTTATTAAGCAACAAGTTGAGATGTGTTAAAACTCGATTAGGGGGTTAAATGATTAAATTATTTTTAATGACCGGCAGTGTTTTTTGTATGCTCTCGGTTATGTTAGGTGCATTTGCTGCCCATGGTTTAAAAAGCCGTTTATCGGAGTATTCATTAGGGGTTTTTAAAACAGCTGCTGAGTATCAAATGGTGCATGGCCTTGCACTTATTGCGGTGGCTATTTTAATTAAATGGGGCATAAATCTGAGTTGGGCTGGTGGCTTTTTCATAACTGGCACACTACTTTTTAGTGGCAGTTTATATTTACTCGCTCTAACAGATATGAAGTGGCTAGGGCCGATAACACCGCTTGGTGGATTGTGCTTTATTATTGGTTGGATTGTTATTTTAGTGCAAGTTGCACGATTTAAGTTTTAAAGAGTTTAAGGGTTAATATGTCTAGTGTTGTGATTTATTGTCGTAGTGGTTTTGAAAACGATGCCGCTGCTGAAATAACGTTTCATGCTGCAGAGCAGGGTTTTGCAGGGTATGTAAAAGCAAAGCCAAATACAGGTTATGTTGTTTACGAATGTTTTGAAGCGCATCACAGCGACGAAATAATCAAAAAAGTCGATTTTAAAAATATGGTGTTCGCACGCCAATGGTTTGCCGGGACATTGCTTGAAAACATGCCAGTAGAAGACCGTGTAAGTGCAGTAGTTGAAGCTGCTAAAGATTTTACATTGTGCTCAGAGCTGCGCGTTGAAACGCCAGATACCAATGAAGGCAAAGAGCTTTTAACGTTCTGTAAAAAAATCTCAACGCCGCTTAAAAAGGCCCTCGAAAAACAAAATACAGTACTGCGTGAGCCAAAAGCAAACCGCCCAGTAATGCATGTCATGTTTTTAACAAACAATACGGCTTATGTGGGTTACTCGTATAGCTTTAATAATTCTCCATTTTTCATGGGTATTTTACGCCTTCGTATGCCAAGCGATGCACCGAGTCGTTCAACGTTAAAACTCGATGAAGCGTTTAATGTATTTATTCCTGAACAGCAACGTGAATCACGTGTGGCAGCAGGTATGCGCAGTGTTGATTTAGGTGCATGCCCGGGTGGTTGGACTTATCAGCTTGTACGCCGTGGTATGTTTGTAAGCGCGATTGATAACGGTCCAATGAATGACGATTTAATGCAAACTGGGCAAGTTAAACATTTTAGAGCCGATGGTTTTAAATATCGTCCAGAAAAAAGAAATATTACTTGGTTAGTGTGCGATATGGTGGAAAAACCAACCAAAGTGACTACGCTAATGATTGACTGGGCAGTAAATGCATACGCAAAAGAGTTTATATTTAACTTAAAACTCCCTATGAAAAAACGCTTTGATAGTGTTTATGAATGTCTTTCGATGATAAGAAAAGAGCTTGAGAAACAAGGTATTAATTACGAGTTACAAGCTAAACATCTATATCATGATCGTGAGGAAATAACCGTTCATTTAAATGTTACTAAGGTGCCACAAAATTTGTATAGTTAATATGTAGAGGCTAAAAGTGGTAAAAAACAATATTAATAAATGGCTAAGTTTACTTTTTTTATCACTTTTAATCACAGGTTGTGGCGGCGGCGGAGAAGGTAGTGATTCAACTACGCCCTCTGGTAACGCTGCGCCCAGTGTTACGCTCTCTGTTAGTAGTAACGTTATTGCTTCTAACCAATCATTTACTATTACTGCGCTTGCAAGTGATAGTGACGGACAAATAGCCAGCTATCAATGGCAACAACTTAGCGGCCCTGAGTTTACGTTCACCTCTAACGGTAACACGCTTACCGCCACTGCACCAAGTGTAACCACTGACACGACCTTTAGTTTTTCAGTTACTGTTACTGATAATTCAGGTGCTACTGCACAACAGGTATTTTCAGGCATTATCACTTCTCAAAAATAATGCTCCTACAGTTAATATTACAGGCCCAAGTAGTGCACTTGCTAACGCACAGGTTAGTTTGGTTGCTAACGCTCAAGATACAGATGGAACAATAAGTAATATTAATTGGATTCAGTCTGCTGGGGACAATGTTGAGTTTACACAAGCAGATGGAGTCCTTAGTTTTACTGCCCCTAATGTATCTGAAAATACAACGTTAGGTTTTAGCGTAACCGTAACTGACAATGCCGGTAAAAGCACTCAAGCGAGTAAAACGGTTTTAATTAATCAAGTAAATAGCGCGCCAACAGTTATTGTTACAGGCCCTGAAGAAGCTGAAAAAGGCGTTAGTGTAACTTTAGTTGCAGATGCACAAGATAGTGACGGGAGTATTAACAGCATAACTTGGCAGCAAATAAGTGGCCCTGTAGTTGAACTTACTCAAGCAGAAACAAGTATTAGCTTTAACGCGCCTACTGTTGCACAAAACACCAATGTTACCTTTGTAGTAACTGTAACTGATGACGATAACGCAACAAATAACGCTCAAAAAACAGTTATGATATTAGCACCAAACAATCCACCAACTGCAGATGATGTAAGTATTAGCGTGCAATATAATCAAGCCACTGAATTTAGTTTAGTTGTTAGCGATGCTGATAACGATAGCGTACAGATTGACTTTGGTGATGATTTAAATGGTGCGCAAATTAGTGTTATTGATGCCCAAGCCTTACGTTTTAGTTACACACCTCCCGCAAATAGTATCACTCCACAAAGCTATACGTTAACGGCGACTGATACCAAAGACACAACCGAATTTGTACTGAGTGTTACCGTTGTTGATTCAACGCCCGCTACGATTAGTAATGTAACACCACAAAATAGTAATGAACCAGTATTTGTAGATAGCCCTGTTAGCATTACATTTTCAGATATTATGCTTGTGAGTACTTTAGCCGTTAATTCTAGTAATGGTACTTGTACTGGAAGCATACAAGTGTCAGCAGATAACTTTACTACTTGCTTGGCTTTAACTATTGAAAGTTTGTCGGGTACTACCAGCGACACAAGTACTTATTTTCATACTGTAAATTTAAGCGCAAGCTTTGATGAAGACACTCAATATATTGTTCCACGGCTAGCGCATTTTAATCCCAGACTCTAGCAGGGTTGAGCGGTAATCATCGTCTAGCCCTGCCATTTTCTTTTTCCTCGCCATACTTGCTGACTTAGATGCATCTTGTTTAAAAAGCGCCATGGCTATCTTTCGCATTACATTAAACATTAATGGCCCTTGAAGTTTGCGTATTCTCGATTCATC
>NZ_JASDCB010000078.1:0-18501 GCF_030408135.1 Pseudoalteromonas sp. APC 3691
TGGCTTCCTTCAGACCCCACCGTTGGCCAGTGACGCCCTTGCCATTCAGATTATCTTCCCCTTAGTCAGGGTGATAAGGCATCTTTCAGCCTATCGGGTTTGCCAGCTTCGCTGGGCAAACAAAAAAAAAGCAGCAATTTAATTGCTGCTTAGTTTTGTTGAGCTGGGATTATTAATGCTCACAGCTATTGGTATTTATCTCTGTTTTGCGGTGAAATGGCTTAGCGTACATGGCCAGCACTAAAGGTTTTAACTCTTCTGGTACACAGGCTAAACGCTTCTCAAACGTCGCTGTATCTGGAGAGTCTATTACCGCCTCTTTACAGCCACCAGCAATGTAATTACCTGGATGCAAATAAAACGAATCTACAATTTGCCTATCAATTGTTTTAGCCAACTCTTCAGCACTATCACATTTAGATTCGATTGGTTGTCCAAATGCTAAATGCACATGCCCTTTAGCTGAACTAAAACCTTCAACAATACTGGCAATATCTTCACCCGCTGACTTAATATATTCACCATGATGCTGTTTATGATAAAGCTCTTTAGCCTTAGCAATTGCACACGGTTCATATTGATAAGAAATAGAAACAGGCACTATTTTTAACTCTTTAATATAATCGCCAAATTCTTTCTTTTGTTTACGTCCATTTAATTGCAACATTTTTAAAAGGGCAGGATCTGTTTGATCAAAACCGTCTTTTGCACGCCCTTCTTTTTGTGCAATCCAAATAGAATTTCCACCGATTAAAGAGTCATAGATATATGACGATAACTGGGTCAATGCTTTTAACATTTCTTTTGGTGCTTTAGCAGAGCGCTTAACAATGAAGCTTTTATTTAAACGCATAAGCTCCGTAATGTAAGGTATTTGCAATAAATTATCGCCAATAGCAATACGCACTGTTTTCATTTTATGCTGATATAAACCCCAATTAACTAATGCAGGATCAAGCACTATGTCTCTGTGGTTTGAAATAAATAAATAAGCCTGATTAGCGTCTAACTGATCTAGCCCAGAAAAGGTAACTTTTGATGTGGTGCGCTTCACTAGTTTATCTAAGTATTGCGCCACTTCATTTTGCACATCTTCAACGGTGCTTACTTTGCCCCATTTTTTGCGTAACTGACTTCTTACCATTGGACGCGCAATAAAAGGCACTGCCGATAAAAAGCGCGGTAAATTATACTTTGCTATTACATCAATAAACGCATCATCGTTAATCAAACGTGTAAGCGACGCCGCAACTTCGTCGTCGTTGTATGGGCGTATATCTGCGTATTTATCTTCTAATTCACTCATTACTACATCTACAATGTTAAAAAACGGTACGCTAAAGCGCACCGTTTATGTCTATATCCGATTATAACTCAGCCAATCTAAAATGCGAAATAACCAAAAAAACGATTTTTTATTTTAGCAACTTGCTTTAAAGCCGAGTTTAATTACCTTCTATGACCATGAGCTTGCTTAAAAGTGCAAAAAACTGATCAGTTGATCAAAATACCATGTTCTTAATCAACTAGTGGGCAGACCACTAATACTAAACCCTTTAATTACATGCCCTCTAATCATTTGGTAGTAATACCATTAACAAAGCCTTTCTTTCGTAGTACCTTAAGCCCATATTTTAGATTTTTGATGGATCGTAAGCCTCTTTTTTACGATTTTAACTCTTTCAGATCCACTTATTTTAGGGCTCATAATGAACATTACTATTCTTGATAACGCAACGTTAGCTAAAACATCTCTTTCGTGTATAGAACAACTTGGTAAATTAACGACTTATGAACTTACCAGCCCAGAGCAAGTTATTGAGCATTGCCAAGGCGCTGATGTATTAATCACTAATAAAGCAGTTTTGAGTCGCGATACGATTAGTCAGCTAACACAGCTGAAATTAATTTGCGTAAGTGCAACCGGTACTAATAATGTTGATTTAGAAGCCGCTAAAGAATTTGGTATTGCCGTCACTAATGTAGCTGGCTACTCAACACCTTCTGTTGTTCAACATACATTTTCTTTAATTACTAACTTACTGGGTAACACCCACCGCTATCAGGCAGATTGCCAGCAGGGCGCGTGGCAAAAAAGTGAAATGTTTTGCATACTCGATTACAGCTTTAACGACTTACAGGGTAAAACATTTGCCATTATAGGCGGCGGTACACTAGGCAAAGGCGTTGCTAAAGTGGCTGAGGCATTTGGCGCTAATGTCATTGTTGCAGAGCGTAAAGGGGTTAAATGTCGTGATGGTCGTACGCCTTTTGAAGACGTCATTAAAACAGCCGATATAATCAGCATACACTGCCCGCTTACAGATGAAACACGTGATTTAATTGCACTTAATGAGCTTAAAATGATGAAGCCAAGCGCTATAATTATTAATACGGCACGTGGTGGTATTATTAACGAAGCCGACTTAGCAACAGCGCTTGAGCAAAACCTAATTGCCGGTGCGGGCGTTGATGTACTCACTAAAGAACCTGCTGAAGCTTCAAACCCACTTGCTAGTTACACAGGCAATAACTTATTGCTTACTCCACATATTGCATGGGCAAGTACTGAATCTATTGTGCGTCTAATTAATGAAGTAAGTTTAAATATTGCTGCATTTACTAAAGGTGAATCACGCAACCGCTTGGTTTAATCATTTTATTGTAGTAATCAAATAAGCTAAAAAATGGCTGTTTTTACTAATATATTTAATATTTTATTAGATAAAAACAGCTTAACTCACTTAACAAACTGATTCATAACAACTTATCAATATGGTCTACTCTTTGCTTTAATACAGTTAATAACCAATTAAAAATCTTATTAAGGTAAATAAAAATGAAAAAATCACTTTTAGCAGCCGCTTTAATCGCTCCATTTTTAACAGGCTGTGTTATTGCCGTGTCAGATGGCGAAGCTGAGACTCATTGGGCAGGGAAAAACTCATCAAGCTGGCAAGCACAGCATAAAAATAATCGTGAAGTTATATCGGAGCTAAAAATGGATAGCAGCTACCAGTCTGTTTTAACGCAATTAAAAACGCCTAATTTCACTGAGCTATTAAAAAAAGATGACGATGTATACCAAGTACTTTTTTATGTAACGCATAGCAAGCATTCAGATTCAAAAACAACAAAAGATGAATGTACGCCACTAGTATTTAAAAATGATAAGTTAGTGGGCATTGGTGAAACCGCTTTAGGTATGATCACGCAGTAACCAATAAAAAATGTTTGATACAAAAACGCCAATATATGAATATTGGCGTTTTTTGTATATTAAGTTTTTAGCGTGCGACTATTCTATCTCGTCCTGCGTCTTTAGCGGCATATAAGCCTAAATCGGCCTCTTCTAATAATGCTTGCTCAGCATACACTTTACCACTTTGTGTAGTGGCAATACCTATACTTATAGTGATGTGGTCTGCATTTAATGAAGCTTTATGTTCTATATTCAAAGCATTTACAGCATTGCGTAATTTATTAGCAAACTCCATAGCTTCATGCTTATCAATTCCTGGTAGCACAGCAGCAAATTCTTCTCCGCCATAACGAGCAATAAAGTCACTGCCACGTTCACATTGAGCCGCAAGTGCTTGCGCAACATTCTTTAAACACTCATCGCCAGCACGGTGTCCGTAGCAATCGTTGTAACGTTTAAAGTGGTCTATATCCATAAGTAACACCGATAGCGGTGTTCCACTTCGCTTGCTGCGGCGCCATTCTCGAGATAAGTTTTCATCAAGGTAGCGTCTATTTGGTATTTCAGTTAAGCCATCTATCGAAGCTAGCATTTCTAGCAAATCATTTTTTTGCTTTATGAGGAGTTGGTTGCGCACTCTAACGCGAACAATAGAAGGACTAAATGGCTTGGTTATGTAGTCCATTGCACCGAGCTCTAAGCCCTTTGCTTCATCATCATGGCTACGATTGGCTGATATAAATATAATAGGAATAGACTGAGTTATTGGGTTTTCTTTAAGCTCCACAAGTACTTGATAGCCGTCAATTCCAGGCATAATTACATCAAGGATTATTAAATCAACTTGCGCTGTTTTTACAAAGGTCAGTGCTTTTTCGCCACTTTCAACTAAGAACACGTCATGTTCTGCTTTGAGTGTTTTTTCAAGTACTAATCTATTGATTGGATCATCATCCACAATAAGTACTTTAGCTCTTTTCGACATCCCTAACCCCTAGCCCTTTTATAAAAACAATTACCTGTTCTAGCTGTATGATAAGCTCTTGTAGTGTAATCTCAATAGGCTTATTAGTTGTTTTAAGCGTTCTTTCACACAATAAAGCACAATGTGATAATCGTCTAAAACCTAAATTACCTGCTACACCCTTGATACTATGCACTAAACGTACCAAATCATCCTTATTGGTTGTTTCTTCTAGTTGCGATAACTGGGTTTCACACAAGCTAGCAAACTTATCAATCATTGTATTAAGTAGCTTTTCATCCATACTAAACTGCGTTAAAGCAAATGATTTTTCAAAAAAGCTTGGTTTAACTAAGTTTAAATCAGCAATTGCATCAATAAGTACTTTAGCAACAACCGGTTTAGTTAAATGTTTATTCATGCCGCACTTTAAAGAACGTTCTACATCAGCAGGTTCACAATGAGCCGTTAAAGCAAAAATAGGCAGTTGCTTTGCGTCAAACTGTTGACGAATCAAAGCGGTTGCTTGACAACCATCTATTTTCGGCATTTGCACATCCATCAATATTAAGTCAGGCTTTAAAACTTGCAATAATTCCATACCAATTGATGCGCTTAAAGCCGTAACAACATTTACGTTTGCTTGGCGCAGAACACTGCTAATTATTTCTAAGTTAAGCTGATTATCATCAATTGCTAATACAAGTAGACCCGATATATCAGCTTTACTTTCAGTTGCACTGTGAACTGCGGCACTTGTATTAACTATAGGCTTTTGCTGAGAGTTCAAACTAAATAGCCTTTGCCCTAATGCCGATGCTTTAACGTGATGCGCAGCTAAGTGCTCGCTTGTCGGTAAATTAAGTGTGTGCTGATGATTAATAATAATTACCGATGTTTCTTTAGCTGATAACGAATCATTAATCGCTTCAACATTTAAAAGTGCAGGTAAGTCAGCTGCATCAATTATTATTTTTTGAGTATTAGAGAGCTTAATTGGGTATTTTAGTACTTCATCTAAATTAATATTAGCAAGTTCGTTATATGCATTTGTCACCTGCTTAAGCTCTTTACTTTGATCAGATAAAATAGCCAATGTATTAGTCGGTAACACTGTGTTTTTAGTGGTATCAACTAAAAAGCTAATACTGAAATAAAATTCGCTGCCGTGGCCTTTTTTACTCTTTAAAGCAATCTCCCCACCCATTAACGATACTGCATGTTTAACAATAGCTAAACCTAGCCCAACCCCTTGGTGTATGCGGGTTGAAGATTCATCACCTTGAGTAAAAGCGTCGAATAAGCGACTTTGATCGGCTTCATCTATACCCATGCCAGTATCAATTACTTTAAAGCAAATATGCTGTTGCTCTAGGCTATCGCTTTCAATAAGTTCCATTTTTAAAGTAATGGAACCTGTTTTTGTAAACTTAACGGCATTAGTTAATAAGTTACCTAATATTTGCTGCAAACGTATACTGTCGCATATCAAATCAGGTGCTATTAGCGGGTCAATATCAATAAAAAACTCAATACCTTTTCCTTCGCACAATGGAGCCGTTAAGCTTTCACAAATATCTACCAGCTCAACCATGCTAAAAGATGCTTGTTTTAAATCGGTTTGCGAACCTTCAATACGTGCAAAATCAAGCATTCTATTAAGCATTAATAACAAGCTTTGTGCTGCATGCTTAGCTTGATCCGTTTGTTGTAATTGCTTTTGCGTTAAGCCTTGCTCAATTAACATATCAAGCAACCCTAAAACAGCGTTCAAAGGGGTACGTATTTCATGACTTAAATTGGCTATAAAGCGGCTTTTAGCTAAGGTTGCTCGTTCAGCATCTAGTTTTGATTTAGTTAAGGCACTTACATCCTGAATGTGTATAACATAATAAGCTGGATCGCGGTTTTCATCCCAGACAAGCGATACACTTAGTTGCAACCAGCTTGTTAAGCCCCCTTGAGCAAGCGTTAAATGATATACGCGTTTTTTGTCATCGAGCAATTGCGCTAAAGTGCTTTTTATTTGCTGCCATTGGGAGTCATCAAATAATGCTTTTAACTGCTCCCCAACTAGTACTGGCTGATCAGAAAACTGCTTTCTTGCTGCTTTATTTACTTGCAATATGGTGTGTTCAAGCGAGAGTAAAACCACGCAGTTAGCCGCAAATTCAATTGCACTTCTAAATTTAGATTCAGATGATTTTAAGGCTAATAATGTTTGTTGCTGTTCAGTAATATCGCGACCAATGCCCATGGTTCCTAACAGATGTTGGTGCTCGTTGTAAAAAGGTGCAATAGTAAGTTGATACGATTTTGTATCGGTTTCTATTCGCTGTTCAACACTATTCCTGTTTTGTAATACTTGTTTTTCAAGCGCATTTATTTGCTGATCATTGTCACCTAAATCATCCACATATTTACCAACTAATGCAGTTTGATCTTTACCGATATACGCCTCAAATGCTTTATTGCATCCTAAGAATGATCCATCAATGTTTTTAAAGTAAATAAGGTCTGGCACACTGTTTAGCATAGTGTTGAGTAAAGCTAAGTGGCGCTCTTTCGCTTCGTAACTGCGGCTTAGTTTTTCTGATTGCAGCTGAACTTGGTCGTCCAGAGCTTTATTTGCACTTTGTAATGAATCAACTAACTGTTTGTTTTTAGTAAATACACGCTTCACTTTAGAAAACCAAGGTTGCCAGCTCAATGGTACTTTGTAATTTAGCTGCTCTTGGGGTTGTGTACCGTTACTCTCAAGGTATGACATTAAGTGAGTCATCGGCTTTATAAAAATACGCTGACTTAACCAAAAAAACACGCCAAACATAATACTTAAAAATAGCGTTAAAAATGTAAACTCTAGTAATATCTCATACTTAATTGAGCTTATTAATTGGGGTTTGTGCTCGTAAAATGCGGCGTGAATAGGTAACTCATCCATAGGCTGCATAAAGTAATTACTATCACTAGTTAATACTGTTTTTTGACTCTGATGATCGGCCAAGTCCGGCCAATAATTTTTTAACGCAGTTGCTTGCTCTATTATCTGTTTAGAGCTGGCGATAATTTGATGCGATTGGTTCATAAAAACGTATTCACCACTGTTTGGTGACACCTTTTTTAACCATCCAGAAATTGCTTGAACATCATAAATTAAAATAATGTACTCGGCTGAGCCTGTGCTTCGTTGTCGACCAATAGCAAAATACGAATTGTCATTCACTTTAACAATAGGACTTGAAGTAAGTTTGTTTTGCGAAAATTTTGGCTTAAATTTTCCATTTAGAATTTCAGTAAGCATTAAACTTTGGCTTTTGTTGTGCCTGCTTACATAAGCAAAACCATTATCATCAACATACGCTACAGCAGATAACGACTGCATCAACGCAAGCGTTGTATTAAACGAAGGCCCTAATGTAATAGCCTGCTGCCACTGCATTAATGCCTTAGCTGATAACGCAAACTCACCTTTACCTACAATTTCCGTACTTTGATCAATAAAATGACGATAATAGTAACCATCATATTGATTTATGCCTTCGAGCAAATCTTGGTTTATTTTGGGATAAGTCGCTTGCTCGTATAAGTTAAACATGGTGGTAAGTAGATTACTCACCGAGTCCATCCCGTGAGTAACCTGTGCTGAAACATTTGTAAAATCAGCTTGGCGTTTTTCAACCGTCCGCTCAAGCTTTATATTATATAAGTGCAAGCACAGTAAAAAAGCGACAATCAATGGCACTAACAGCGCAATAAATAATGAACGATAATAATGCTTCAGAGGTAAAAAAATCAATGTACTGCCTGCCATTTGGCTCGAAAATCAATCGATAGACTATCGAGCCAATTTGTTAAGCGCAAGTTATAAATTTTCTTCTGCAAATGATGCTAAGCGGCTACGTACAACACCGTTGAGATTTATTGTTGCGCTGCCTTCAAAGTTTTTAAAGCGCTCTACTATGTAGGTTAAGCCTGATGTTACTGGCGTTAAATAATTACTATCTATTTGCGCCAAGTTACCTGTACAAATTAATTTAGTACCTTCGCCGCAGCGAGTAATAATCGTTTTAAGTTGAGATGCCGTTAAATTTTGGCTCTCATCTAGAATTACCACTGCATTTTGAATGCTACGCCCACGCATAAAGTTAACCGATTTAAACTGTACATTAGCCTTCTCCATTATGTAATTTCGACTCGATATTGGATTTTCGTCGCCTTTGTGCAATACCTCCAGCGTATCAGTGATAGCTGCAAGCCATGGCGCCATTTTTTCCTCCTCCGTGCCTGGTAAAAAGCCGATGGACTCTGCTATTTCTGGCGTATTACGGGTAACTATTACTTTATCGTAAATGCCTTTTTCGATGACCATTTCAAGGGCGCTGGCAAGTGCTAACAAGGTTTTACCACACCCCGCAGGGCCGGTTAAAATAACAAGTTCAATACTTGTATCGAGTAGTGCATCTAATGCCATCCCTTGATAAATATTTTTGGGCTTAACGCCCCATGCTTGTTGATGCATTAAACGCTCAACACCAATATCTTTGAGCGTTATGTGCTCGTCATCGTAGCATTTAACGCGCGCCGCAAACTGCTCCCCTCCATCAAGTAAATATTCATTACAAAATACATCAGGTACTAAGTTTTTAGGCACATGATGAAACGTATCACGTCCGTGTTGCTGCGTATTACACTCCCCTACATGATCCCAAAAATCACCTTCAATTTTTTTATAACCACTAGTGAGTAAGCTTATATCGTCAATAAGTTGGTCGGTGCGGTAATCCTCAACATATTTAAGCCCTGCGCCTTTGGCTTTTAAACGCATATTTATGTCTTTTGTTACAAGTATTACTTTTGAATCACTGTGCTGCTTTTGTAAATACACGGCGCAATTAATAATACGATGGTCGTTTTCGTTACCCGGCAGACCAGAAATAGAGTCGGCAAATAAATGGTCATTTACAATAATGAGGGTACCTGCAGAGCTCGCTTTTGCCTTTTTGTTACTCGGCAGCGCCACGCCTTGTAGCATTTGTTCGGGCGTGGCATTTTTAAGTACTTCATCTAATCCACGAATAGCGACGCGCGCATCACGACTTACATCGTGTTTTCTGTCTTTTATGTGGTCAAGCTCTTCAAGCACCGTCATTGGGATAACAACGTCATGTTCTTGAAAAGACAAATAAGCGAGTGGTTCGTGAAGTAGTACGTTGGTATCTAGCACATACATTTTACTTTCAAGGTTCGAAGCTTTTTCCATAGCACTTTCCTTACGTTTTATGATTTTTATGCTATACCAAAATAACTAAGTAAAACGGGCAAAACTTAAACCTGCAATACTTAATTGCTAAGGCATAATGTAAGTTTAGTCTATTTGTCATAAAAGTCCGTTTTATTACAAACTGTAATTAGTTTTGATTTACCTAAAAAAGAGTCATAAACAAGCTGTTTTAATAGTAATAATTAACACTTACAAAATTAATTAAAAGTGAGCCAAATAGCGCCTTGCAGTGGTGTTAGCTTACAGGTAACATAGCCGCCTTTTTCATCATAGACGAGACATACATGAATTTTTCCTTAGGTCAGCGTTGGATCAGTGATACAGAGTCAGATTTAGGATTAGGCACCGTTGTTGCCATTGAAGGCCGTCAGGTCAGCATATTATTTCCTGCCAGTGGTGAGAGCCGTGTTTATTCTAGTGCAGAAGCACCTGTTACCCGTGTGGCATTTAATCCTGGCGATGTGATCAAAAGCGTTGAAGAATGGGAATTAGAAGTAGAGTCTATTGAAGTACAAGGCGAATTACTGTGTTATCACGGCACCCGTGTTGATAATGGCGAAACGGCCAAGCTTAAAGAAACCTTTTTAGATCATTTTATTAAATTCAATAAACCACAAGATCGTTTATTTGCAGGCCAAGTCGATCGTTTTGATCGCTACACACTTCGCTACCAAACGTGGTTACATAAATTTGAACGTGAGCAATCGCCTATTAAAGGCTTAATTGGTCAGCGTGCTAATCTTATTCCGCACCAGCTTTATATTGCCCAAGAAGTGGGTAAACGTTTTGCACCACGCGTACTTTTATCAGATGAAGTAGGCCTTGGTAAAACAATTGAAGCGGGCATGATACTACATCAACAAATTATTAGTGGCCGTGCAAGCCGCGTACTTATTGTGGTGCCTGAAAACTTACAGCACCAATGGTTAGTAGAAATGCTACGCCGCTTTAACTTACGTTTTTCTATTTTTGATGAAGAGCGCTGCGACGAAGCGTTTGCAGATTCTCCAAACGTATTTGATACAGAGCAATTAGTACTTACCAGCCTTGAGTTTTTAACCAAGAAAAAACGTTGGTTTGAACAAGCAACGCTTGCTGATTGGGACCTTTTAGTAATAGATGAAGCCCATCACCTAAGTATCAATAACGGCAAGCCAAGCTCTGAGTACCAACGTATGGCAGAGCTTAGCCAAGATATTCCGGGCCTTATTTTACTTACCGCAACGCCTGATCAACTTGGTCACAGCAGTCACTTTGCGCGTTTACAATTACTCGATCCGGATCGTTTTTACGACTACGACGTGTTTAAAGAAGAAGAAGCAAATTATAAAGACGTAGCGCAAGCTGCAAATCAATTACTGCAAGAGCAAGCTCTGGACGACGCAGCCAAAGCCACGCTAATTGAGCTATTAAAAGAAACCGACATTACTGATATTCTTGAAAAAGCACAGCAAGGTGATTTACCAGCGCGTAAAGAAATACTTAATATGCTGCTCGATCGCCATGGCACAGGTCGTATATTATTCAGAAATAGCCGCAGCGGCATTGACGGCTACCCAAGCCGTAAATTACACGCCTACCCTATGGCACTGCCAAAGCAGTATAAAACGGCTATGTCGGTTCTTGGTAACATGGGCGGCATTCAAAACCCTGAACTAAGTGCACACCGTGCCCTGTTTCCTGAAAAAATATTTCAAGAGTTTGAAGGCGAAAGCGCTAGCTGGGGTTTATTCGACCCACGTGTAGATTGGTTAATCGACACCCTTAAAACACTTAAGCGCGAAAAAGTACTGCTTATATGTGCTAAAGCTGAAACAGCTATCAGCCTTGAGCAAATACTGCGTGAACGCGAAGCAATTAAAGCGTCGGTATTCCACGAAGGTATGTCGATTATTGAGCGTGACCGCGCTGCTGCATTTTTTGCAGACGAGTACGATAATGCACAAATATTACTGTGTTCAGAAATTGGCTCAGAAGGTCGTAACTTCCAGTTCTCGCATCACTTAGTGTTGTTTGATTTACCACTGAACCCAGATTTACTCGAGCAACGTATTGGTCGATTAGACCGTATAGGCCAAACGCAAGATGTGAACATTCATGTGCCATATTTTGAAAATACCGCTCAAGAAGTATTACTACGTTGGTACAACGAAGGTCTAGATGCATTCGAATCTACATCAACAACGGGGCAAATGCTTTATAAAGAGTTCCGTGATGACCTACTTGAGTATATTTCTGCGCATAACTGCGATGAAGACGAGCTTGATCCATTACTTGAGCAAGTAGCGCAACAAAATGCAGTACTGCGTAAAAAAATGGAAAGCGGACGAGATCGTTTATTAGAGCTACATTCATCGGGTCAAGGTGCTGCCGACTCGCTTGTGACTGATATCGAAAAACTCGATAACCAGTTTGAATTGCCAAGCTACATGATCAACGTGTTTGACACATTTGGCGTAAGCCAAGAAGATAAAGGCGAAAACACCATTATCTTAAAGCCAACGGAACATATGTTAAATGCATCGTTCCCATCGCTTAAAGAAGACGGTATGACGGTTACCTTTGATCGCGACACGGCACTTTCGCAAGAAGATGTACACTTTATCAGCTGGGATCACCCTATGGTGCAAGGCACCATGGATATGATTTGTGACGACGACTTTGGTAGCGCATCGGTGGCTTTACTTAAAAACAAAAAGTTACCGCCTGGCACCTTTTTTGTTGAGCTTATTTTTGTTGCAGAAGCAATGGCACCAAAAGTATTACAAGTTGGTCGCTTTTTACCGCCTACACCAATTCGTATATTGCTTGATAAAGCAGGTAATAACCTAGGTGAAAACGTGGCATTTGAAGGCTTTAATCAGCAGTTATCAGCCGTAGGCCGCCAAACAGCAAGTAAACTTGCCGGTGCATTGCAAAGCGCTGTCCACCCAATGATCACTACCGCTAAAGATATGGCACAAGAAAAACTTGAAGTTATTCGCGCAGCGTCACTTGCTAAAATGCAAACGTCACTCAGTGAAGAGCAAGAGCGACTTGTTGCCCTTAAGCAAATTAATCCGAATATTCGCCAAGAAGAAATTACCTTCTACGATAAGCAACGTAACGACCTAACTACGTATATTGAAAAAACGCAGTTACAACTTGATGCAATTCGCTTAATAGTGGTTTCACACTAAATATTTAGTTTTTTGAGCCGACTCCAGAGTGAATTTAGAGTCGGCTATTAAGCTTAATTGATATAAATAGCTGTACCTTTTTAAACTTCATTTAAAAACCACGTGTTCTTAT
This sequence comes from Pseudoalteromonas sp. APC 3691, assembly GCF_030408135.1. Lineage (NCBI taxonomy): Bacteria > Pseudomonadati > Pseudomonadota > Gammaproteobacteria > Alteromonadales > Pseudoalteromonadaceae > Pseudoalteromonas > Pseudoalteromonas sp. APC 3691. The sequence goes on from NZ_JASDCB010000078.1 coordinate 12,742, forward strand.
TTTACTATGAGCCAATTCTACCCTCTCTAGCTATATATTAAGTCCTTTGTTGGACTGTTGATTTTGCCCAACATAACCGTATCTAAAAACTCAAGCTGCACTCTATACAACTATTCTGTGAGATAGTTGATAGGTTTATTTTCCCTTGCATAAAGTTGTTTTTTTGTTAACCTACTCGACTTCCATTTTAGTCTTTTTGAGGTGTTTATGGCGTTTCTATCTCGTTCGATATTGGCGTTATCCATGGCGCTCTCAAGCACTAGTGTCTTTGCTCAAGCCCAATGCGATGTTGAATTACGTCATGGTTTAATTATTACTGACGATGCAATTCGCATATTAGATAAAGGCCAAACTCGTGTCCAAATTAATAACAATAACCAACTGTTTATTCGCGGTTATTGGGTTGATTTAAGCGATGACGAAAGCAAAGTACTCGAACAGTTTAGTAATGGTATTCGCCACACAGTCCCCGAATTAGTAAACCTTGCTACCGATGGTGTTAACTTAGGTTTAAGCGCTATTGAACACGTAGTTGAAGGTATGTCAGACAAAGAACCTGAAGTACTTAAAACACAATTGCAGTATGTAGAGCGCGCGCTAATGGATAAGTTTAAGCGCGGAGATGACTTCTTTTTTATAGCCCCTCAATCACTTTCGCAAATAGATGACTTTTTTACTAAAGAGATCAGCCAGCAAATTCACTCTGCTGTGCATGGATCGTTAGGTGCTATTTTGGTATCACTTGGCGATGCGTTTAAATCGCGTGAAGGTAATATAGAAGATCGCATTAACGACATGGGGCAACGCATGGATATTATCTCAAGAGAAATTGATAAATCGCTACAAAAAAAGGCACATCAATTAGAGCTTAAGGCTTCTGAGTATTGCGAATGTTTAAATGCACTCGATGTAACCGAATCTCGCTTACAGGCAATAGTACCTGGTATGGCCGATTACGATTTAGTGCAAATAAAATCTTAGAGTACGTATTCGTTTTTAGAATAAAATAACACCGAGTATAAATATACTCGGTGTTTTGCTTTCTAATTGATTAAATGATTGATTTAAAATAAGCGCTTCTACTTTTTATTCTAAATTGGTGAGCCTGGCGGGATTGGCAGCACTTTAAAGTTGTTCGGCCATTGCCCTTTAATTAAAAACTGATTTACTTGCTCAGCTAAATATTGCTTAAACGCGCTCTCGCCAGTACTTGTATGGCTCAGCATTGAGTTTTGGTTAAAGTCTTCACTCAACTTAACTAAGTAGTAACGTAACTGCGCCTGCACTTCAGGGCTTGCACTATCGCTTGCTACTATATCAGCCATGGCTTTTGCAGTTAAAAATTGCACGCGCTGAGTTATTTTACCTGTCATTGTATTAGGTGATGACGCGTTAAACACTTGGCCATATAGCTCCTCAAGTAACTCATCTAAACTATAAAAGTCATTACTACGTGCTTGTTGCTGCGCTAAGCGATTTAAACGCTGTGCATTTAATAAAAGCGACAAGCTGTGCTGCACTGCAACCTCGGGTAATGCCATTGCATCGAGCGTTAACCCTGTGCGCCCAACTATGCTCTCGCGCGACTTAGACTCGCCATACGCTTTTGGCGGAATTAGCGATAGTACCGATTCAGGAAGTAATAAGTTACTTGGCTTAAGCGTTGCAAAAATAGCGTTTACCGCTTCTTGCTGTGTTTTTTTATTAACGACTTGTGCGCCTTTTACAGGTGAATCACCGCGTGTTTCGTATTCGTAATCAACACCGGCTATAAGCTTCACTGCAGCCTCAACCTGAAAACGGTGAAACAGATAAAGCGGAACTAGTTTTTCCTCTAATTGCGATAATGAATCGCCCGTTTTAATATTATTAATACCAAACTGCGAAAGCGCTTTTTTACGTACGTCGAGTACTCGTAAAAGCTCCTGAGAAGGATTAGTGCCGTTATCCCATAGATGAGCTGTTGGATGTGCGCCACCTTTAGCACGAGCATCACTATCTGATATAAACTCAAGGCCTTTGGCTTTGTTCTCTTTTAAAATAGCAGCAAGTTCTGCGCTTTCATCTTGGTTAGTAAAATCGCTATAGCCATATTTAATTACTTGGGTATCCCACACGCCCATGCCTGTTGCATAGCCGCGCGTTACATCAAGCTTACCTTGTTCATTAAAACTAAGTAGCGGATGTGGGTAGTCCATTACAGAAGCTCTATCCCCTACCGATGCAGCAAAGTTATGAGAAATACCTAACGTGTGACCAATTTCATGCGCGCTTAATTGGCGAATGCGATCAAGCGCCATTGCTTGCAAGTTTTTAGCAACTTCATTGCCTTTTAAATAAGGAGCAGCGAGTGCTTCAGCTATTAAAATATCTTGGCGAACACGCAATGAGCCAAGTGTTACGTGCCCTTTAAGTATTTCACCTGTACGTGGGTCAATTACAGAACTTCCGTATGACCAACCACGCGTTGCACGGTGTACCCATTGAATGACATTGTAACGAATGTCCATAGGGTCGGCGCTACTTGGCAGCACTTTTACTATAAATGCATTTTTATATCCTGCAGCAGTGAATGCGTCGTTCCACCATTTTCCACCTTCAAGCAAAGCGCTTTTAACGGGCTCTGGAACGCCAGGATCAAGGTAATAAACAATTGGTTTAACAGGTTCACTAATAGGTAAACTTGAGTCCTTTTTAGTTAGACGATGACGCGGTATATAACGCACATACATAGACTCACCAAGCGGCGCTGCGTAATCTTTATGTTCTATACTCCAAAAACCTGATTGCGAATTAAACTTACGAGGTGTGTAGTTATCATCTGGTAATTGAATAAGTGAATGATGCATATGAACAGTAAGCGCATAAGGGTCGGCACTTACTTGGCGAACAAATTCACCTGGTTTTGTGCCCTTAAATGTAAGTACGGCTTCAAGCTCAGTGTTTTTTACAAATGCTTTTGAGCGATTCATATAAACGGCGCTACGTGATTCATCAAGGCTAAAGTTGCCTTGCTTACGTGCAGCAAGCGTGCGACTTACGCCATGTACATCACTTAATAAATAAGGCGTGTAATCAATAAGTGCTGTGGCTTTATCTTCTGCGACTACTTTAAAACCAGCAAGTATACTTGATGCAAACGCCTCTTTAATACTTTGCTGTTCAGCCTTATTGCTTGTGTTGGCACGATAGTAAGTATTTACAGCATGTAGCATTACTTTGTCGCCAAAACGCTCAAATTGCACAAGGTGAGTATTACCAAGCTGACCTCTATCAAGGCCTATGTCGTTAGAGCCAATACCGTAAGGCAAGCTTTGCTGTAGTAAAAATTGCTGTTCAAACTTATCAACTTTTAAATATACTTTTCCGTTTTGGGTATCGTAAAAAAACGAATAGTAGCCCGGAAAATGATTCATTTGTGTAGTAAATTCATCAATTGACTTAATTGCTGCGTGCGCTTGAGTTATGATAGAGCACAGCACAGTAAAGAATATGTAACTTAGTAGTGGTATTTTTTTCATAATCTTATCTTTGTTATTTGTGTTTTAAGTACGATTAGGTGGTCCCATTATAGGGTGCTATTTAAACAATACAGTTATTTAAGACGAATTTCAGCGCTCTAAGCTAATCTCTCTCACATTATGATTGGTTTTAACACGTTATCAGGAAAATAGAATGCGTAGACTCCCTCCAGTATTACTTGAAGATGGTTGTTCAAGAGAACTTTTATCATTAATTCGAACAGTTTTAGCGGCATGTAAAGAAATTTCGTTTCGCGTTGGTCAAGGTGCGCTTTCTGGCGTATTAGGCTCAACCCTTGATGAAAACATTCAAGGCGAAACTCAAAAAAAGCTCGATGTATTATCTAATCAGCTGTTAAAAGATATTTTACTGGAATCAGGTACGGTTAAAGCAATCGCCTCTGAAGAAGAAGACTACACAGTAGCAGGTAACCCAGACGCTAAATTTATAGTGGCATTTGACCCACTCGATGGCTCGTCAAATACGGATATTAACTCACTTGTGGGTACTATATTTTCTATTATGGAAGCGCCTGAAGGCTCTGACGCTGCTGATCAAAGCATATTTATGCAGCCCGGCCATAAGCAAGTTGCTGCAGGTTACGTACTTTACGGGCCATCAACAATGCTTGCGCTGACTACAGGTAAAGGCACGCGCATGTTTACCCTTGATAAAACACAAGGCAGCTTTTTACTTACACAAGATTTTGCCGAAATCCCTGCTGATACAAACGAATTTGCCATTAATACGTCTAACCAACGCCATTGGCAGCCAGCTATGCAAAACTACATCAATGATTTGCTAGCAGGCGATACAGGCCCGCGCGCTAAAAACTTTAATATGCGCTGGATTGCAGCAATGGTGGGCGATGTGCATCGCGTACTTAGCCGTGGCGGTTTATTTACTTACCCTACCGACACGAAAGATCCTAAAAAGCCAAATAAATTACGCCTACTTTATGAAGCAAACCCAATGGCTATGTTAGTAGAGCAAGCTGGCGGTATCGCATCGACCGGTACTGAGCGTATTATGGATATTCAGCCTGATGCAATCCACCAGCGAGTAGCCGTTATTTTAGGTTCTAAAAACGAAGTAGAAACGTGCTTGGGATATCATAAATAATCGCTTAAAACGATTGTTCTCAATTTAAAAACCGCATTCAATTGAAGTGCGGTTTTTTATAGATGAGGTTTTACACCTCGCTTTTAAACAAATCAAACTTTTACTAAGGCAACTATTTGAGCAAGCTTTTGATGATTAAGCTCTCCCATTTGCTCGCTATTACTGAGCGCATAAATAAAACCTTCGTGCTCAGTACAATCAATATCATCTCGCGATTCAATTACGTTTGCCCAAAGCTCTAAATCATCTAAGTCTATTTCGTTACTTAAACAGCGTTTAAGCACATCAATTAAAACCTCGGTTGAGAGAGTATAATGAGTTTTATTGCTATCAGCAGGGCTTGAAGCGATAACCGATATAGCTTCGTCCCTTTGCTCACCAAATGTAATAAATTCAGCTAATGCTTTTTGTGTATTCATAATATTTGTTATTCTTGGCTCACTGTTACTAAAAAGAATTATAATGACTCAACTTAACTGCACTCAATGCCACAGTACTTTAACGTGTAATGTAGACGATATATCAGCGTGTTGGTGCAATGAGCTGCCGGCTATTTTACCGCTTGATATCACAGCAACAAGTTGTTTATGCCGCAAGTGCACGCTTAATAAAATAAATACTTTTTTAGAGGGTGTTTATACACAACCTATTAAAACCCAAATAGACTTTGCAAAACAATTTAGAGGTAACGACAATTTAATTGAAGGGCTCGACTACACCGTGCAAAGTGGTTACATGATATTTAGTAAGTGGTTTTTTTTAAAGCGTGGTTCGTGCTGCAAAAATGGTTGTAAAAACTGCCCTTATGGTTTTAAAAAGTAAAAGCTATTTAATACAACTACGAGCAAATATTGATTTTTATCTTCTCATTTTCTTCTCTTTCACTTCTCCTTGTGAGTAATATTTTTAAATGCAATTATTCACAAAGAGGTTTAGAGACGCTGCGTTTTTAGAGTAAGTGATTGTATAAAAATAGTATTCAAATACGAGTAAGCACTGGTTTTTACCTTCTCATTTTCTTCTCTTTCACTTCTCCTTGTGAATAATATTTTAAGTACTGTTATTCACAAGAAGGTTTAGAGGCGCTGCGCTTTTAGAGTAAGTGATTGTATAAAA
>NZ_JASDCB010000079.1:0-18210 GCF_030408135.1 Pseudoalteromonas sp. APC 3691
AGGGATAGCCACGCGGTATGAAAAGCTTGAACGAAATTATCATTCAATGCTCGCTTTAGCATTTACTATGATGTGGCTACCAATGTGGGCTGATTGATATATGTACTACAAAGATCAACAGCCCCTAATTAAATCTAATTTTTTACAATAGCATTGTGATAAATATTTTGTACATCGTCACAATCTTCAAGCATATTTATAAATTTATCAAAGTTAGCAATAACTTCTTCGTCTTCAATTTCAATATTAACTTGAGGAATAAACGTAATTTCGTCTACTTCAAAGTTAATGCCTTCAAATGCGTCTTCAAGGGCTGTTTTAGCTTTAAAGTATTCTGTTGGCGGTGCAAATACCGATATTTTACCGTCCTCGGCTTCAACATCGCTAACATCAACATCAGCCATCATTAATGCTTCTAATACTATTTCGTCGTCATCACCCGCAAAGCCAAGTACCGCATAATGATCAAACATATGTGCTACACAGCCAGGAGTACCAATTTTTGAGTCTGTTTTAGTAAATGGCAAACGTACATCTTTAATTGTACGGTTCGGATTGTCAGTTAAACAGTCAACAATAACCATGCAATTACCTGGGCCATAGCCTTCGTAACGGGCAACAGAGTAATCTTCCCCTGCACCACCGGCTGCTTTTTCAATTGCTTTATCGATAACGTGCGCTGGTACTTGGTCTTTTTTAGCTTTTTCGATTAGACGGCGTAGTGTTTGATTTACTTCGGGATCGGGATCGCCACTTTTTGCTGCAACGTAAATCTCTTTACCATACTTTGAGTTTACTTTTGTTTTTGCATTGGCTGTTTTGATCATAGAACTTTGACGAACTACAAATGCTCTGCCCATTTTGTGCCCCTAATGAATACGTTACGTTTTGCGGTATTTTACCAATTCAAAACGTATTGGGCTAGGAACAAACGTTATTTTGTAATTTAAATAACATAGCACTTATTCTTAAATAAATTTAATAGCACCCTATTTAACATAACTCTATTTTTTCAGAATAACTCTCAACTAATGTCACTAATTCAACAAAGTCATGTAAAACGTAATCTGCCTGATCGGCATAAGCAGGCGTTGACTCTGGAGCGTATAAACACGCGCGCATATTTGCATTGTGCGCAGCTTGAATGTCGTAAAGGTAATCGCCTACATAAAGTAAATTTCTGGCGTTAATGTTCCAAAGTGTAGCAATGGCATTTAAAGCGCTGGGATCTGGCTTTGCTGGGGCATCGCTTCGCGTTAAAACTGTGCTGATAGGGAGTGGATTATTTTGTAATTTAATTGCCGCTGCTTTATCAAAATTGCGAGTAACAATCGCCATCGGAATATTTTTAGACTTTAAAGCATGAATAGCTTCACTCACACCAGGTAATATACTGGCATGTTGTGCATCTATTAATTCGTGTTGGTGAACTATATTCATTGCCTCTTCACGCATATACGGTGAGGGCAACTGAGCAATGTAATCAAGTAAGTCTTGCTCGCAAGGGCAACCTATTTGGGCCTTTATTAATGCAAAATCTAATTTAGATGAAACCAATGTTCCATCTAAATCAAAAATCACTCCAAAAATAGCCTCAACCTGAGTAGTCATATCATTCCCTGAATTTAGTTATTACTAAATGAAATTTAAACATAAAATTCTCTACTGCTTATGCCCTAGGCCGGTAAATACAAAGGGATAAATGAAACTAACTATATTTAAATATTAATACGCACCATTATCAATCTATTGATAACAAAGTAATTTAAGTGCTTGATATATCATGCGCAAAAAAAGGTAAATATACAAATTGAACTCACAAATTTTACGTAAATTTACAAATAACAGATCAAACATGAACGCAGTTTAAACGTATGAAGAAAACGCGCACATAAACAACTGCTGTGCGCGTCGGTTGGGGAAGTTTTAAATATTAATTTTGCTCAAAGCGGGCTTCGAGCCAAGTATCATCTTGAGCAAAGTTTAAAGTTTTAATCTTACCTTTGCCCTCAACGTTTACCATATTTACCTGAGATGGCCATAAATCACGAAGTGCGCCATTACTCATTTTAATTCCTTCAATTCCTGCAGGAATTGGTGCTTCTTGGTAAACCCAAAAAAACTTACCATCAACTTGTGCCCCTACAAAGCTAAGTGGTAAAGGTTCGCCACTTAACGTTTGTAGAGCAACATGCGATTCAACATACTTAGCAAAACGTTGTTGGTCGGCTTTATTACTAATAATATCAATTTTGCCTTTAAACAATGTTCCTACGGCGTGTTCAGTATCATGTAAATAAAAGCGATGCATTAATTCAACATTATGCGTTCGTTTATTAAAAAGTACGGTTGTAACTGACGACTTTAGTTGATGCGCCATACTTGGCGCAGCAACTAAAAGGCAAACAATAATAAGCAAAAAGCGCATTATTGCTGCTCCTCACCGTCATCCTTTTCGTCTTTCTTCTCATCAGTTTTAAGCTCAGTTTTAATATCTTGCATGATATCGCGACTTACTTTAGCTTTACTCTTTTCCTTTTTAAACACTTCAATACGTGAAGGAATAATACGACGAGGGTAGTTATTGTTTTCAACATCTACGTCAGCTGTTTCCCAGCCTGGGTCAACAGTAACTGATACAAGCGGTTTGTTTTTATCGGTAACAATCAGCTTTTGAACGTTTTTATAATTACGACGCCAAATTTCAGCAGGAATATAGCGCTCTTCTTTAGTGCCATCTTCATATGTTAGCTCTAATAAAATAGGCATTACCAAACCACCAAGGTTTGAAAATTCCATAACGTAATAGTTTTTATCTTCTTCTAAAGCACGCTCAAGCGTTTTACGCTCCCACGGCTCTAAGCCTTTTAAAAACTTATTGTACGAGTTACGTTCTTTATTGGTTACAGTAAAACGGTCGTTTTCGTCATAAAAATCGGTAACATCAGAGTTTTTCTCAACCCATGTTTTTTTACCCTGTGCGCGGTTACGCTCAACAAATAATGAAGTAGGTTTGTCTGCTTCAATATCACGTAAACGGCTGTAATCAATATCAGGGTTTTTAGTGTCTAAACGTAGTTGATATACTTTATCTAAAGAGATATCTACATGGTCTGTGGTGTAAAACCAGCCACGCCAAAACCAATCTAAATCAACACCAGAGGCTTCTTCCATTGTACGGAAAAAATCAGCTGGAGTAGGGCGCTTGTATTTCCAGCGCTGAGCATACTCTTTAAATGCAAAGTCGAATAAGTCACGACCTAAAATTACTTCACGTAAAATATTAAGGGCTGCTGCAGGTTTAGTATAAGCATTAGGGCCTAAGCGTAATACACTGTCTGACTGAGTCATAACAGGTACTTGGTTTTCAGACTTCATGTAGCTCACTATATCGCGAGGCTCAACACCCCAAGGAATAGTAGGATCCCATTCACGACCAGCAACGCCATCTAAAAAGCTATTTAAGCCTTCATCCATCCACGTCCATTGGCGCTCATCTGAGTTAACAATCATTGGAAAGTAAATATGACCCACTTCATGAATAACTACGCCAAGTAAAAAGCGCTTTTCAGCTTGAGAATAAGTACGTGTACCATCATCTTGTAACTTAGTACGTGGGCCGTTAAAGGTAATCATTGGGTATTCCATACCGCCAACAGGGCCATTTACCGATTGCGCAGTTGGGTATGGGTAGTCAAAAGAATACTTAGAGTACACTTCCATTGTGTGTACTACCGCTTCAGTTGAGTACTTCTCCCATAAGTCACCACCTTCTTTAGGGAAGAACGACATTGCCATAACTAAAGGCTGAACGTCACCACCTTGCTGATAACCCTTTGCATCCCACATAAACTTACGAGACGACGCCCAAGCAAAGTCACGTACGTTTTGCGCTTTAAAGTGCCACGTTTTAGTTTTGTCGGTGCCTTCTTTTTCGTTTTCTAGCGCTTCTTCTGCGTTAACAATAAACACAGGACGCTTAGATGTTTCGGCTTGCTTTAAACGTTTGCGCTGAGTACTTGTAAGTACTTTGCTCGCGTTATCAAGTTTACCTGTTGCCGATACAATGTGATCTGCCGGAACAGTAATCTCAACATCGTAATCACCAAACTCAAGCGTAAACTCACCAGAGCCTAAAAACGGCTTGTTTGTCCATGCTTCGTAATCGGTATAAGCCGCTAAACGAGGAAACCACTGAGCAATTAAGAATATGTCGTTGCCGTCTTCTTCAAAGTGCTCGTAACCAGAACGTGCACCCACTGCATCTTCTTCAACAATGTTGAAGGCAAAGTTCATGCTAAATTCGACTTCTTTACCTGGTTTTAACGGCTCGTTTAAATCGATGCGCATTAAGGTATCAACTACAGTTACGCGTAGCTCTTTACCATCTTCATCTTTTACGCCACTGATTGTATAACCCAGTTCGTTGTCGCTCATAAATTGCTGACGACGTAATTCGCCTAAACTTAATTTAGCGGGCTTTTGAGCTGGTAGGCTTTCTAAAGTGCTTTTAAATGTTTTAGTTGTTTCGGCAATAGAGTCACTTTTAAAAATATTTTGATCTAACTGTAACCATAAATATTTAAGCGTATGTGGTGAGTTATTTTTATATTCAATGCTTTGGCTACCGGTAATGCGGTGCTTTTTTTCATCTAGCTTCACATCAATATCGTAATTTACACGTTGCTGCCAGTATTTTTCACCTGGTTCGCCAGCGGCACTACGATATACATTGGGTGTAGGAAGTGCTTCGTCTAATTGACGAAATTTATCAACAAAAGAACCTTTTGTTTGCTCAACCGAAGACGCCATAGCTGCACTAGATATTGCGAACGGCAATAAAAAAGCACTTAGCGTAAGACCTATTTTTTTCATTTTTAGTCCTAATATAATTTTGTGAGCGTACTTTGACAAATATACCAGTTAGCTTCAATAAATTAGCGACCAAGTACCGTATTTTTAGGGTGATGTTCACTTAGTTTTTTAGATTGAAAAATACAATTATTTTGTAACAAAATACGAATAGATAAGAACTGTAAAGGGGGTTTACAAAATTGGGTTTTAATAATGGTTTTGATCGGTTAAATACAAAGTCCCAGAACTTAAAAAAATATCATTCATTCATTCATTTTATATATATTGCTAAAAAAGTATTGCTTTGGCATTACCAGGTAAACCATTAATCCTACGTATAAGTATTACTAATTCGCAACAAGTAAAATGGCCTAAAAGCCCTTTCTACTGAACAAAAACACAGTGAAACGAGTAAATAATTGGCTCAAATATTGCCGAACTTCATTAATATTCGCTATTTGTACGATAAATGACAAATAGTGTAATTTTAGGTTGATCTTTAGTGCTGTTTATATTTAAAATCGCCAACCTTTTTATTTGAGGCAAATAAATTCGTCACATTTATCCTCAAATTAATATCGATTACTAGCAAGAAATGCGGTGGGCTTATGGATTTTTACATCCTAAAAAAACAACAAGAACTAATTGCGATTCCAGCAAGTGAGAATAACTGTAAGCAGTATCTCGATTCGGGTTATTTTTATATCGATAAAGTAGCAGCGTGCAACGAAACTAATGCACTAAAGGCGCTACACGCAAAACAAACTAAAACGTTAAAAATTCCATTATTAATGGCACTTTTAGCATTACCGGTTGTTTTTTCAGCTTGGTACAGTTTAACCTAACGTAATGCATGCCTTAGGCTTGCATCTTTAACAGCCTTGGGTATATTGGCGCTCTTACGGTTTTATTAAGAGCGCGACATGAAAGTCCTCCACACCTCAGATTGGCACCTTGGCCAACAATTTTACGAACACGATCGCCGTGTTGAACATCAAGCTTTTTTTACATGGTTATTAGCCACTCTTGTTGAACAACAAATAGACTTACTTTTAGTTGCGGGCGATATTTATCATACAGCGACACCAAGTGCTAGCGCCGAAAATCAGCTTTATCAATTTATTAAAGACGCCAAAAAAGCATGCCCATTATTACACGTAGTGATTATTGCGGGTAACCACGACTCTGCAAATCGTATTTTGGCAGCTCAGCCATTACTTGCACAGTTTGATACTCACGTAGTAGGGCGCTTTGATGTCGCAACACCCGACGAAACTGTTATTACCATAAATACCAATGGTAAACGCGCTGTAATCGTCGCTATGCCATTTTTACGCGCAAGTGATGTAAGTTTACTTAGCCAAACCGAAAACGGCCTTAGTTATGCTCAAGGCGTTTCAAAAGCTTACGAGCTTGCACTAAAGCAAGCTCTTAATGAGAATGAGCAAAACTCACCATTAATAGTTATGGGGCATTTACACGCAAAAGGCGGGGATATCTCAAGTGATTCTGAGCGTAACTTAGTAATAGGTGGTGAAGAGTCTATTTCAGCCAATGTATTTGGTAAACAAGCCAACTACGTTGCCCTTGGGCATTTACACAAAGCGCAACAAGTCGCTAAAAGTGATGTTATTCGCTACAGCGGCACACCTATCCCTATGTCGTTTTCAGAACGTAACTACACGCACCAAGTAAATGTTGTTGAGTTTATTACTGATGAAAAACAACATATTAGTACAACTGTAAACCCCCTTTACATTCCGCGCTCTGCCGATGTAATTATTTTACCAAAAGGGGAGTGTGTACCATTAAGCGAACTATGCGAGCAAATTAAAGCGCTCGACACTGCACAAAATACAATAGCGCCTTATTTACGTGTAAAGCTTAAATCAAGCGATACCGACACCACCTTCAGAGAACAAATAGAACAAGCACTTGAAGGCAAGCATATTAAATTTTGTGGTATTGAACGTGTACGTGAGCAATCAGCGCAAAATGACGACAACACCGTATTTGAAGATTTAAGCGAAGTTGAAATGCTCAACCCACTAAACCTATTAGAACAAGCGTTCGCAAACGATAAAGACATGGCAGGGCAAAGCGTACCCGATGAGCTAAAAGCACTTTTAAGTGACGTGATAAACGAGCTAACGGAGCAAGAACAACTATGAAAATAACCGCAGTTCGTATTCATAATTTAGCCTCAATAGTTGACGCTGAAATAGATTTTACTAAAGCCCCATTAAAAGACGCAGGTCTATTTGCCATCACAGGCGATACTGGCGCTGGTAAAAGTACTTTTTTAGATGCCATTTGTTTAGCCCTTTATACAAAAACAGCGAGGCTGCGCGGTGATAAAGGTAACTTAATTGAGTTTAACGGCGACAGCATTAAGCTTAATGATGCGCGAAACTTGCTACGCAGAGGTACATGGGAAGGCTACGCCGAGGTCGACTTTTTAGGACAAGATAAACAGCTTTATCGTGCGCGCTATACAATTTCACGCACCCATAAAAAAGTAACAGGCAAACTTAAAGTAGCAGAGCACACTTTAGTAACCCTGCCAGACGAAACTTTAATAGCTGACAAAAGCCACACAATAAAAGAAGTCGAGAGTAAAATAGGGCTTAACTTTGAGCAGTTCTCCCGTGCCGTGCTTTTAGCACAACATGAGTTTGCTGCGTTTTTAAAAGCCACTGGCGATGAGCGAGCGCAACTTTTAGAGTGCTTAACGGGCACCGATAAATTTAGCCGTATTGGCGTGCGTATTTTTGAGCGCCATAAAGAGCAAGTAGCAAAGCTTGAAGCGCTTAAAGCTGGTCTTGAAAGCTATACCTTATTAACACCAGAAGAACTTGAGCTACAACAAACCAAGTTAACCGATTTAAAAGCGCAAACCGAACACACTAAAAAAGAGCTATCCAAAACCGAAAAAGCACTTAACTGGTATCAGCAAGCTACAGTGCTTGAGCAAAACTTACTGCAAGCACAGCAAACCCAGCAACAAGCAAGCTCAGCGCTTGAAAGTATCGTTGAGCAAAGCGAGCAGGCAAAACAAGCTAAACAAGCGCTTGAAATAAAAGATAACCGCAGCCGTTTTACTTTGTTAACCGATCAAAATACGGCGCAAAACCAGCAAATTTCATCGCTTAAAAATGTTGATCATTTAGCGGTAATTAACGAGCGTAATACCGCGCTTACTAAGCATACCGAGCTGCTTAATAACGCCAATGAGCAAAAACAAAATGCAGCGCCCGTTATAGCTAAAGCGCGAGAGCTCGACAGTAACATTGCCTTGCAAACTCAAGCTGTAAAAGGTACTGAGTCGCAAATAACCAAAGAGCAATCTCAGTTTGATGAGCTTACACAGCAGCTTAAACAAAGCAATAGCGAGCTTGAACTCGCTAATACCGAATCAACTAAAAGCCAGCAATGGCTTAATGAGCATGCACAGCTGCATGTTTTAGCAAAAGACTGGAGCTACTATCAGCAAAGCTTTAATACTTACTTAAATGCACAGCAGCAATTAACTGCAAACGCTGCGCAAAGCCAAACTCTTAATAGCGAGCTTGCAAATCAGAGCGATCTTTTAAATACGCAAAATAATAAAGTGCAGCAGTGCGAGGTGGCACTTAGTGGTGAGCAATCAACTTTACAGGCATTAAATACTCAGCTTAATGAATTTAATGCAGAGCACTGCGACGCGCAGCTAAAAAGTATTGATTACTTAAAAGAGCAGCGAGAGCGCTATAAGCAATTTAACGCAGAACTAAAACAAAGCACTCAACGCCAACAAGTACTTAATCAGCAGTTAAATGAAAGCCAGCAAGCCCATGCTTTACTTAATCAGCATTTAATAACCAGCGAGCAAGCGCTTAAAGGCAGCGAGTACGCACTTAACCAAGCGCGCTTAAGAGCCAGCGAAAACGTAGAACATTTACGCACAGAGCTTCGCCCTAATGAGCCTTGTTTAGTGTGCGGCGCAACGGAGCACCCGTATGCGGTAAATCAAAATCAGCAATTAAATAACTTAATTACTGATTTTGAGAATGCTTTTAATATAGCTAAAAAGCAATTTGACCATGCACAAAGCGAGCTGCATAAGCACCAAACTCAACATGCCGTATTAACTGCTGAACACGGACAACTTGAGCAAATAATACAAACAGCAAAAGCTAAACAGCTCGACATTAAAAATACCATGCAAGGTGCACGCACCGAGCTTAACGACTTAATGCCTGATCAGCTTGAAGTAACTTATAAGCAGTTAACGGAGCAAAAAGCGCAATACTTTGAGCAGCAAAAACGTCAACGTACACTGCAAACTAAAGTAAATGAGCTACTAGCATCACTTAAAGCAGAGCAGCAAGTACAGCAGCAACTTAGTAATAAACACCTTGAGCTTACACATCAGCAAAACCAAATAACGAGTAAGCATAGCGAACTAAGTGCGCAAATTAACGAGCTCGGTACAACGCTTAATAGCCAATTTGAAAACAGTGATTTTTGGCAGCAACTACAAGCCAATACGCTTGAGCTTACCCAGTTGCACGAGCAAGTTACGCAGTATCAGCAAACTCAAATGCAACTTGAGCAAAGCCAAAAACGTCAAGACACAGCTAATGAGCAAATAAAGCAGCTCACACCGCTTATAAGTAACAACGAACAATCGTTAAAAGCACTTAATGAAGAGTTTGTAAAAGCTAAAGAGCTATTAAACGCTACGCAAAGTGAGCGCTTAGCTTTATTTAATAACGAGCAAATAAGCGCAGACGACTACCAAGCAAAACTTACAAGTGCGCAAGAGCAAATGCAATCGCAGGTTCAAGCGAGTCAAAAAGCATATGACGACGCGATAAAACAACGAGATGAGCACGCTATAACGCTTAAAAATGTTGAGCAACGCTTACTTGAAAACAGCCAAGAGCTAGCAACGCTTGAGGCACGTTATAACCAGTGGTTTACTGACTTTAAAGCGCAATATAGCAATGCAACGCACGAACAGGTCAAAATTTTACTAACGCTCAGTAGCGATACTATTAAAGCGCATTTAAATCAGCACGAGCAGTTAACTCAAGCGCTAACAGATGCAAACGCCGCATTAAAACAGCAGCAACTTACGCTTGAAAAACACAACAGTAGCGATAAACCTACGCAAAGTGCAGAGGCTTTAAGTACGCAACTAAGCAGCTTAAACGAGCAACAAACGCAGCTGCAAAATTCATTACTAGCAACTAGTACCGCTATTGAGCAACACAACCAAAACGCAAAGGCGCTTGAAGGCAAACAAGCCGAGTTAACTAAACTTAAAACACAGGTAGAGCAGTGGCACTTGCTTAATAAAGTATTGGGTGATGCAACGGGTAAAACCATGCGTAACTTAGCGCAAACACAAACGTTAAAAATATTACTGCACTATGCCAACAGCCATTTAAAAACACTCAACAAACGTTACGAATTAACCGCCATAGCGCAAACGCTCGACATTGCGATTATCGATCGCGACATGGCCGACGAGCAACGCTCTGTTAATACACTCTCAGGCGGGGAGTCATTTTTAGTATCGCTCGCACTTGCACTTGGTTTAGCATCGCTTTCGTCAAACAAAGTACAAATCAATTCTTTGTTTATTGACGAAGGGTTTGGTACGTTAGACAGCGAAACCCTAAGCATTGCAATGGACGCTTTGGATTCTTTGCAAGCACAAGGCAGAAAAGTAGGCGTTATATCGCACGTAACACAAATGAGCGAGCGTGTAGCCACTCAAGTGCATGTAGCCAAAAAGCCAGGTGGATATTCCACAGTTGAAGTTTTATAAGCAACATTACTGAAAACAAGGAGATACAATGCCAACGTTTACAGGCGAGCAAGCAACACAATACGATAGCCGTATAACCCGTTTAGTTCCTGGTTATGAATTATTACATCAGCTCACTAACGCGCAGCTAAAAGCAACGCTAAGCGATAATGCGCATATTTTAGTAGTAGGGGCAGGCACAGGCAAAGAAGTGCTTGCACTGGCTGCACTAAACCCTACATGGCAATTTACCGCGCAAGATACATCAGCCGATATGCTTGCTATCGCGAAGCAGCAATTTGATGAGCAAGGCATAGTAAGCCGCGTTAATATTCATAATGGCCCAGTTGATAAATTATCGGTTAAAGCCGATGCCGTTTTATGTTTATTGGTAATGCATTTTGTACAAGATAACGGCGATAAAAAAGAGTTATTGAAAGCGATTAAAGGAAGCCTTAAAAAAGACGCCAACCTTTATATTGCAGATTTAATGCGCCCTGAAACTTCATTTGAGCGCGAAGCCCAGCTTACAACGTGCGCGCAATTGGGTTTAACCGAAACAGGTAAAACACAAACAGGGCACGACTTAGAAAATGAGTTTTACCCGCTTGATAGAATGCGCTTTAGCGAACTGCTAAATGAGTGCAAATTTGGCATTCCGAAGCTGTATTTTAAAGCGCTAGGTTTTAGCGGATATGTAGTTTAAGTTTTACAAGCTAAACAAGCACCCGCTATTTAGCACCAATAAAAACACCGAGTGAACAAACTCGGTGTTTTTATATAAACCTCTCTACACCACGCTTTTATTTTATACGTAGGTCGGTTAAGCGAAGCGCCACCCGACGATCTAATATCCACATCACTCAAATCGTTGTTGTGCCAGCAATCCTAACCAATCTCACAAAGCGCTTTCATCGCGGCTTGTGCTTTGTCTGTTTGTACAAAAATATGGTCGTGATAAAACGCAGCTACCACATTAGCGCTAATGCCATGCTCAGTTAGCTTTGCAGATACCGCAGCTGTTAACCCAACGGCCTCTAAACTTGAATGTACGTTAAGGGTAATTAAATTATATTTACCCTCGTAAGTAATACCTGCTTTATCGGCGGTTTCAGCTTTTAAAATAAGGGTTAGGCCTTCCTCTTCAACGTAAGTGGCAAGTGGCTCTAAGTGAACATAATCAGCCAATTTCCCTGCTAAGCAACAAAAAATATACTCGCCTTGCTTAAGCGCTGGCTGCATTGATTTTAATAATTCGTTTAACTCTAAAATTCCGGCCATGGTCGTTCCTTACAATGTGTTATTTTTTTAGCTGCGCGACTAGCTCGCTTAATCTCGCAATTTTTATATTACTTAATTGCCTGTAATCAAAATATGGGCACACAATAATGTTGTTAGTTGTGTCTATTGCAAACTCGTCGTCAAGCCAATCAAATTGTGCATGCAACTTACCTTGTTGTAATAAGCTTTTAGCGTGCGTACGCCCAGCAATTATATGTAGCTGGTTTTTATTGCTAGTAGCTTTATCTGGGCAAGTAATAGTAGTGCCAGGCGCGCTAAATAGCAGGGCGGTTTTACTGTTTTTTTGCAGTAAAAATTCATCGCGATATTGTTGCCAAGTAGGGGCTTGTTTGGCAAATGAATAATGCTCACTTGGCAGGGCAAATAGCACTTTTGCATACACGTTAAACACTTTGCGCCAACCATTACCACAGTGCTGGTTTATGGTATTTATTTGCTCATTTATAACCGGTTCTAGGCATTCAAGTGTTTCAAAAAACGGCATGGGCGGCGCTTTTGCTACGTATACCGCCACGCTAAATTGCGTATCACCTAAGCCAACTAATTGGGTGTTCAAGTTAGTTAGCCTTGTTTTGCGCTAAAATACGGTCGAGGTTATTTGCAAAGTTTTGGCGATCGGTTTGGCTAAGTGGCGGCGGCCCACCACTCATTTCTACGCCGCTTGAGCGCATGGTATCCATAAAGTCGCGCACGTTAAGTATTGAGCGGATATTCTCGGTGGTATAAAGCTCGCCACGAGGGTTAAGTGCTTGCCCGCCGTTATCAATTACTTCACTTGCTAGCGGAATATCGCCCGTAATAACTAAATCGCCTTTTTCAACACGTTTTACTATTTCGTCGTCGGCTACATCAAACCCCGACGACACTTGAACGCGGCTTATATATTTTGACGGCGGAATACGCATTGCGTGATTAGCCACTAAAATAGTCTCGATTTTCATACGCTCTGCAGCTCTAAAAAGTATTTCTTTTATAACAACAGGACACGCGTCTGCATCTACCCAAATTTTCATGCTATGGTCATTTTTATTGCTTTAGAATTAATATGATCCTATAGCAAATTTTTTTAATCGGCTAGCAAACTTTATATCCATTTATATTTAGATAATACGTACGATTTATGTAATTAAAAAAGGAGCTTTCATGAAGGCTATTAAATACGGTTTACTTATTACAGGGTTATTTTTTCTTAGTGCATGCACCAGCCCTCCTGAGGGAATAACACCCGTTAAAAACTTTGATATACAAAAATATAAAGGCAAATGGTTTGAAATAGCGCGGCTCAATCACTCATTCGAAGAAGGGATGGAGCAAGTTACCGCGACTTATTCAATTAACGACGACGGCACAGTAAAGGTCCTTAACAAAGGGTATTTAACGGATGATAAAAAATGGGATGACGCCGAAGGCTTAGCCAAGTTTATTAAGGGCACCGACACAGGGCATTTTAAAGTCTCGTTTTTTGGTCCATTTTATGGCGCTTACGTGATTTTTGAACTTGACCAACCCGATTATCAATATGCATTTATAACCAGTTACAACAAAGATTACTTGTGGTTTTTGTCGCGTACACCAACGGTTAGCAAAGAGCTTAAAGAACACTTTTTAACTAAAGCTAAAGAGTTGGGCTTTGCTACCGATGAAATAATTTGGGTAAACCAAGAGACTATGTAAAGGGGGTTTACAGTTAGTTATATACGTTTTTAAAGTAGTAATAAAAGAGTAATTTAACTGTAAAGTAACTTAAATATATTATGGTTATATTGTGTGTACTTGCCGTGAGACAGCAAGTATTGGAAACACTGAATATCCCCTATTGTTGGCAAGCTATATAGCTTGCCATTTTTTTTGCCTAATATATGGGAAAGTAACGGATCACGTTTTTACTAACTAAGGCTAGTTTAATGCTAAAAACAACCCACTTAGTACAACTAACACGCTATTTAAAACACTAAACCACTTCACGTAGCCTACTAAAAAATTATAAAAAACCATTATAATTAAGACACTTAGGCTCATAAATCCGCAAAATAGTAATGCACCATATCCATCTTGAGTAACTATACAAAGCACCAAACTTAGTAAAATACTGATCCAAGCAACTAATAGCAGCTTTTTACGTTGGGATTCTGTAGGGCGTTTTTTAAATACATCTTTAAAATGATTATACTTAGCTAGCGCAAAACAGTTAAAACTGAGCAGGCATAGGCTAAACCCAAGTAAATCAATCATGGTTTTTGCCCTTTAAAGTTATTAGATTGACTAGGGCTGGTTATTTTTGAGTTGTTTTTAGCAGTACGTAATTTTTCGGTTTGTATAAAAAACAATATACTAAATAACAAAAACAGTGCATCAAAAGTAAATAAAGCCCACTGTTCGTGCATCAAATAGCTAACTAGATTACCGTTAGTTGTAAGTGCATTAATAACCGGTACGCTAAAACATGTAACAGCATTTATAGCTGCCATAACTCGCCATTGCAGTGTGTCGCGCTTTATAAGTGCTAAAAGAGCAACCGCTAGCCATGTTAAAAAGAACGCGAGTATTTCTTTATCGGCGCGCTCTGCGGTAGTTGGGCTAAGTAGTCTGTTAGCAATAAAAAATGCACACGTTGCCAGTGGAAGTCCCATAATAGTGGCTAGGTTTAACCCCTCAACTAGTTTTAAACCAAACGAAGGTTTAACGTTATTTTTAGTTCGCTCGCGAATTCGTTTAGCCCACATAATACAGCCAGAGCCAATCATTACACAGCCTGCAATACCGCCTATTACATATAACCAGCGTAACAACCACGTAGCTAAACGCCCTGTATGCATAGAATTAAGCGATTCGTAAAGTGCTTTGCTGCTAGTTAGCTCGTCATCGGTTTTAGCGACCATTTGCCCTGTAGCACCACTAAATATTAAGCGTGGTGCTTGGTCACGTAGTGTTTTACCTGCGCTTACCAATACGGTAATTGTTGAAGCTGCCATATTTGGTTGGTTAACTTGTACGCGAGTAATATCTGCATAAGGCCACTTAGTATAAACCTGATCCAAAACACTTTGAATCGGCACCATTGATGATTCGCCTTGGGCTTTATCGGTCATGGTGTTGCGAGGGGTTACATCGTTAAAAAAGCCACGCATGCCGTTATCGTAAGTTACTTTTGCAGGGTAGGGAAACAACATAAATATGAGCGTAATCATGCCTGTGTAAGTAATCATTAAATGAAAAGGAAGGGCAAGCACAGAGCTTAAGTTATGGGCATCTAACCATGTACGGCTACCTTTGTTACGCCTAAAGCTAAACATATCTTTAAAAATACGCTTATGAATAACCACCCCCGATATAATGGCAATCAGCATAAAAAAGCTAGTAAAGCACACAATCCAGCGTGCGGTTATTGCATCCATGTAATGTAAATCATAGTGCAGCCGATAAAAAAAGTTACCGCCTTTAGTATCTACAAAGGGCTCAAGCTCTTGCATGGTATTAGGGTTTAGCTGTGTGTTTTCAAACTTACTGCGGCGCTGACCTGGCTCTTTTGGTTTTGCATAACCATAAATTAAATAAGGAATGCGTGGCTCGGGTAATGTAATACGCCAGCTTGATGAGTTAGCTCCATGGTTAGCTAAGTAATCGAACCCTGTAATTATTTGTTGTTTTTGCGCTTCTATACGCTGTGTTTGGGCTTGCACATTATGTATGGCTGGTTGATTCCACAACGTTATTTCGTCTCTAAAAAAGCTAAGAGTCCCTGCAAAAAATATTAAATATAATAACCAACAAACGAGTAACCCTACCCAAGTGTGCAACCAAGTCATCGATCTGAAAAAGCTGTCTTTCATACCCAACCCTTCAGTAATGCAAGCAATCCAATGAACGCTCCCGTACTTAGTAAAATACTGATCCACACTGTTTTTAATGATTTAACACTAAAGGCATAAATAAATACAACGGCATAAATTAAAATGCTGATTGAAACACTAAACAGCACAGCGTCTTGTTTAGCTATTGGCAACACAAAGCTTAATAACGCAGTGCTTGCAGAGGTAAAAGCATAGCCACCAATTATGGCAATAAAAAAACGTAAAAATACCAAAACTCGATAACTGCTTACATTTTTTACTATAAGCGCAATCACGTTAACCTTATCGAATGGCGCACTGTGCAAAGGTGCCTGCATAGTTAATTAATCCCTTTATTTAAATCTGAGGATAAAACAAAGGCGCTATTATATATGTTACAAATACAAAAGATAGTTATTCTCATTTGTGATATTTAATTTTTAAGTAAGTTATACGTACTTGGTTACTTAGTAAAATACTGATCTGATATTATTTAATGATATTGCACAGGCTCTATGTAAAGCTTAAGGTTAATAAACTGAGTAAAAATAAAGAGTGAATAACGATGAGCGATCACGAAAAACTAAATTACGTTGAGTTTCCTGCATGCGACTTACCCGCAACTAAGGCCTTTTTTAGTCGTGTATTTAATTGGCAGTTTACTGACTACGGCCCAGAATACACGGCGTTTAGTGGCCAAGGGCTCGATGGTGGCTTTTTTAATGCGCCGCTTAAATCGCTAACTCAAAACGGTGCTGCGCTATTGGTTTTTTATAGTAACGACATTCACGCCACGTATAGAAAAGTACAACTCCATGGTGGCACAATCTTAAAACCTATTTTTGAATTTCCGGGTGGTTGCCGGTTTCATTTTGCAGAGCCAAGCGGCAATGAATTTGCTGTATGGGCCGAGCAACGCTAGGTTTTACAAGGCTTGTAGCGCGAATGAGCTTAAAGATCACGATTTTACTAACTAACGCTCGTTTTAATTAAAATAAACCGATTTTTTACCAACTCATTTATCCTAAATGGCCATTTAGGATAAATATTAAGCATTTAAGGCCAAATAAGCATGAATAGTCACCAATTAATAGAGCAAGTTAGTAAATGCGTGATCTGTGAACCTCATTTACCTTTAGGGGCTCGCCCTGTTATACAATTTAACCAAAACGCACGTATTTTAATTGCAGGGCAAGCACCTGGAATCAAAGTTCACGAAACAGGTGTGCCGTTTAACGATGCAAGCGGAAACCGCCTGCGAGAATGGCTTGGGCTAACACGTGATGAATTTTACGACGCTAATAATATAGCCATTTTACCTATGGGCTTTTGCTACCCGGGTAGGGGGAAGTCGGGTGATTTACCACCGAGAAAAGAATGTGCGCCTGCATGGCGCGAGCAATTATTGGCTGCACTACCAAATATTGAGCTGACAATAGTGCTTGGTAAATACGCGCAGGCGTATCATTTACCAGAGACTAAAAAAATGCCACTTACGGAGTTAGTAAAATCGTGGCGTGAGTATTGGCCAAATTATTTAGTGCTTCCACATCCGAGTCCGCGTAATAATATATGGCTTAAAAAGAACCCATGGTTTGAACAAGATGTACTTCCAGAACTGGATAAACGCATTGCTACTATTTTAAATAAGTAACGCCTCTAGCATTAGGATTTATTGTAAAGGGGCGTTACAGTTAAAAACTAATACCGCAATTAATAACAATAATAAACGAGGCAGTCTAACTTGAATGCATCTATATTAACCGAAGTAATACTTCCGCTCGCTCTTGCACTTATTATGTTTGGTATGGGTCTTGGGCTCACAACAACCGATTTTACTCGTCTATTTAAAAGCCCGCTTGCCATTGTTATGGGTTTAATGGGCCAACTTGTAGCAATGCCTTTATTAGCATTAGGGCTGTGTTATTTACTTAACCTACCAACGCCTATAGCTATTGGTTTAATGATATTAGCTGCCTGCCCAGGCGGCACTATGTCAAATGTAGTAAGTCAGCTCGCTAAAGCTAATTTAGCGCTTTCGGTAAGTTTAACCGCCGCCTCTACCGCAATTAGTATAGTGACCACACCGTTTATTATTGGCTTTGCTATGAGTCAGTTTGCCCCAGCAGACGATGCTAGCTTTTCTATTTTAACAACATCGCTTGGATTATTTTTTATTACCTTAGTGCCAGTTGCTATAGGCATTTGGTTACGTCACTTTAAAAGTGATTTTGCCATTAAGACAGAGCCGTTTTTTAGACGCTTCTCGTTGTTTTTTATGCTTATGATGATTGCCGCACTAGGGGCTGTTGATCTTTGTAGTACATATATCAATCAGCCCACATTGGTAGCCACATCATAGTAAATGCTAAAGCGAGCATTGAATGATAATTTCGTTCAAGCTTTTCATACCGCGTGGCTATCCCT